>JAOUDE010000275.1 GCA_029859455.1 Ignavibacteria bacterium
GAACGAATGGCAGCACTTTGCCAACCTTCGCCTTCTGTTCGGCTACATGTTCGGTCACCCCGGAAAGAAACTCCACTTCATGGGGAGCGAGCTGGGAGTCTGGCGCGAATGGAATCATGACTCCGAACTCGAATGGGATGTCCTGCAGTATCCATTGCACAAAGGGCTTCAGCGCTGGGTCCGGGACCTGAACGATTTCTATCGAAGGGAACCTTCCCTCTTCGAACAGGATTTCTCCAACGAGGGCTTTGAATGGATCGATTGCCATGACTGGGAAGGAAGCACCCTCAGCTTCATGCGAAGATCGAAAACCACAGGGTCGTTGACGCTGGTGGTTTGCAATTTTACCCCGGTCACACGCGAGCGTTACCGGATCGGTGTCCCGGGACCGGGATTCTGGAGGGAGGAACTGAACAGCGATGCTCTTTCCTACGGCGGAAGCGGCCAGGGAAACTACGGCGGCATCACGGCCGTCAGGAAGGAGTCCCACGGACGCCCTTACTCATTCGAGATCACACTCCCGCCCCTGAGTGTCATTCTTTTCATCAACGAGGCTCCGATCCCCGAAAAGCCTGACAGTGCTGATCCGCCGGATGACCCGTCACTTTGACCTTGCGGTTGCGTGGGACTGGGAATACGATAAGGAATTTATCGGGATCCTTGAGGCACAACTCCATTCCAGGGACCTCCTTTTCTATTCAGTTTCCCATCATAATGTAACCGAAACTCTCGAGGGCCTGAGGAAGGGATCGTTACGCTTTGGTGCCTTTCTGGACCGCGCTTCCGATTCCGATGAAACGTTCGAGCCGCTCGCGAAGTACATGCGACGATCGAACACGCTCCTGCTCAACCGTCCCGAGGCAGTCCACCACGGCGCCGACAAAGCCACGATGCATATGGCACTCCTGGCGAAAGGCGTTCACGTCCCCTTCACCATCATCATCTCGCCGTTCAACAAGCGACAGGAGATCGAGCTCTCACTTACGGATCTCGCCCATCTTGGCCGGCCGTTCATCATCAAGCCCGCGAACACCACCGGGGGCGGGACGGGAGTCATCACCGGGGCGGAAACCCTGAAGGATGTTATCGACTCCCGTCAGCACCACAAGAATGACAAATACCTCCTGCAGGAAAAAATCGAACCGGCATTCTTCAACGGACGAAAGGGGTGGTTCAGGGTCCTCTGCATGTTCGGACGTCCGTTCCCCTGCTGGTGGGATGATGCGACGCATGTGTACACGGTGCTGACAGAGGAGGAGCGGATCCGGTACCGCCTCCGGCCGCTTGTCACACAGACACGCCTCATCCATGAAGTATGTGACCTCGATTTCTTTTCCACAGAGATCGCCGCAACAAATGACCGCCGTTTCGTGTCGGTCGACTATGTGAACGAAGTGTGCGACATGAGGCTCCAGTCACTTCACGCTGACGGTGTCCCCGATGCGCTCGTTGAGGAGATGTGCAACTACTTCGCCCGGAGCCTGAAATCAGCCTTGAACCAGTGAGCGGTTCAGACTCCATCGTCCCGGCTGCTTGACAATCCTCATATGGTTTGATACATTGTTCGCGGCATTTCAACTTTCTTGAAGAGGAGCCACCATGATCCCCCGAATACCTGTTCGCCCCTTCCCGGTTCTGCTGTTCGCTGTTATGCTTCCTGCAGTACTTCTGTTCGCAGGCTGCGGGTCCGGCCAGGAAGCGCAGATGGAAGAACTGTCGATGCAAAACATGAGGATGCGCTATGCCATTGACAGTGTGATGTCGGCCAACCGGAAGCTGATGCAGCAGGTAGAGGCCCTGGCAGCAGAGAACAGGTCTCTGACCGCCCGATCCGCTGATCTCGAAGTCCGCCTCAGAGAGATGCAGACTCCGCTGGCCCCGCCGCCGCCTCCGGAGCCGATGATGGACCCGGGCGCCGGTTATGCAGCCGCGCTCTCACAGTACATGACCCGTGATTTTTCCGGAGCGATGCTGAAATTTGAAGCTCTGCTCAAGGAAGGGATCCGAGAAGACCTGGCGGACAACTGCCACTACTGGATCGGTGAGTGCCTCTACGGCATGGGGAGATATTCGGACGCGATCCACCACTTTGAAACGGCGCTCGCCTTTGCCCAGTCTGAAAAGAAGGACGATTCCACACTGATGATCGCCAACTCGTATGCGGCAATGGGTAACAAGACTTCCGCGAAGGACTGGTACAACCGGCTCATCAACGGGTACCCCGCCAGCCCGTATGTTCCCAAGGCGAAGTCACGGGTTGCAGGCCTCTGACAACGAAATCCCGGTAAACAAAAAAGCCCCGGCCGCAACGACCGGGGCTTTTGCTTTTCAGCGGAAGATTCCCGCTATGTTCGCTTCCCTGCCAGAAATTCCTCTGCCAATCTCACGTCATCAGCGCTCCCGATAAACAGGGGGCTTCGCTGATGCAATGTCTCGGGCTGAATCTCCAGGATCCTGCCCTTTCCGTTCGACGCAGCTCCTCCCGCCGCCTCGACGATAAACGCGAGCGGGTTGTTCTCATACATGAGGCGCAGTTTCCCGTCCGGATTCTTCGTATCACCAGGGTAGCAGTATATCCCTCCGTACAGCAGTGTCCGGTGAACATCTCCGACAAGCGAGCCGATATAGCGGGATGAATACGGGCGCCCTGTCTCCTTGTCGTCCTCTTTGAGATACTGGACATACCGCTGCATGTTCGGATCCCAGCGGTTGAAATTCCCCTCGTTGACGCTGTAGATGGACCCCTGCTTCGGAATCCGTATGTTCTCATGCGAGAGAAGAAACTCACCGACGGTCGGGTCGAGCGTGAACCCGTGCGCTCCCTGCCCGGTCGAATAGATGAACATCATGCTTGAACTGTAGAGAACATAGCCCGCGCCTATTTGTTTCAACCCGCACTGCAGGACATCCTCGAGTGTTCCGTTTCCTGACTCCGTCACCCGCTGGAAAATGGAAAAGATCGACCCGACCGTGATATTCGCATCGATATTGCTCGATCCGTCCAGCGGATCGTAGAGGAGCACATACTTCCCGGAAGGGTACTGTTTCGGGATCTGAAGCAGGTCCTCATTCTCTTCTGAAGCCATGACACACAGGTGGCCGACATGATCCATCGCCTTGTAGATTGTTTCATCGGCGAACTCATCCAGCTTTTTGACAACATCTCCCGTAACATTCACCCGCTTGGTACTCCCCTGCATGTTGACCAGTCCCGCCTTGCTCACCTCACGCCACACAAGTTTGGCGGCAAGGGAGAGTCCGTGCAGCAATGCGGAAAACTCTCCCGTCGCATCCGGATGGGAACGCTCACCCTCGATGATGTGGCGCTCGAGCGTCATGAATTTCTGTGCCGGTGAGGTCTGCGGAATGTGCATGCTGTTCCTTCCTGGATCGAACGTGCAGTGGCAGCATCAATGCTGCATACGCCAATATATTCAAAAAAAACGATAATCAACCGTGATCGAAATCACGAACCGCCCGGCACTCAGACCACCTGCTTTATTTCCTGATCCTTGTATTGCAGCTGATACAGGCGGGAATAGATACCCCCCTTTGCGAGGAGCTCCTGGTGCGTCCCCGACTCTCTGACAGATCCCTTGTGCATTACAATGATCGTGTCGGCGCTTTGAATGGTTGAGAGCCGGTGCGCAATGACGATCGATGTCCGCCCTTTGAGCAGCTTCCTGATCGCATCCTGAATAAGAATCTCGGTTTCCGTGTCGACGCTGGAGGTCGCCTCATCCAGGACCAGAACTCTCGGATGATAGGCAAGTGCACGGGCGAAGGAAACAAGCTGTTTCTGGCCGACCGACAACGTGGCCCCGCGTTCCACAACCTCCTCATCGTACTTCCCGGGCAGTCTCTCGATGAACCGATGGGCGCCGACGACACGCGCGGCAGCCCGGATCCGGTCCTCCGATATTGCTTCATCGCCAAGCCCGATGTTGGACTTGATATCGCCGGAGAAGAGGAAGACGTCCTGAAGAACGACAGCGATCAGTCTTCTCAGGTCGTGCTGGCGGAGCTTCCTGATATCG
>JAOUDE010000276.1 GCA_029859455.1 Ignavibacteria bacterium
AGCCAGGAACGGAGCATTGTTCGCGTGAAGACGGCAAGGCCGTACCAGCTGGTGCAGAACGGGGATCTTGAAGAACATCTCCTTTGTCTGACAACAGACTCACCCGGTCTCTCGTTCTATTCGTTTTCGTTTGTTGCCGGAGCAGTGCCGGAAACGATTTCAAAGAACTGACTCCGTCTACGGACGGGGTCGCGTGCTCGAACGGCGGGCTCTGCTCGCCGTTCCCTTTTCCAACAGAGCGGATCTCTGAATGACAACATTCCTCGATGTCCTGAAGGAAAAGATCATCGTGTTCGACGGAGGGATCGGCACGCACCTTCAGGGTCAGGACCTCACGGCCGATGACTTCGGCGGAGAGGCGTACAACGGGTGCAACGAGTTTCTGGTATCGTCACGACCCGCTGCGGTGGAGAAAATCCATGCCGATTATCTCGGTGCCGGCTGCGATGTTATAGAAACCAACTCCTTTGGTTCCACCTCGATCGTCCTTGCGGAGTACGACCTCGCGGCCCGCGCGTACGACCTGAATCTGGCCGCAGCCCGGATTGCCAGAGAGGCCTCCTCCTCCTTCTCCACTTCGGCACATCCCCGGTTTGTGGCCGGCTCGATGGGGCCGACCACGAAGCTTCCGTCCCTCCAGCATATCAGTTTCTCCGAAATGGCGGAGGCGTACACCGTCCAGGCGGAAGGGCTGATGGACGGGGGTGCGGACCTTCTCGTCGTAGAGACCTGTCAGGATATCCTCCAGGCAAAAGCCGCCCTGTATGGAATCATGTCATGCTTTGAATCCAAACGCCGCCGGATTCCATTGATCGTCTCGATCACGGTTGAGTCGACCGGCACCATGCTTCTTGGAACCGAGGTGAGTGCCGCGCTGACCGCTCTCGAACCGTTTGACATCGATGCGATCGGGCTGAACTGTGCGACCGGGCCAAAGGAGATGTCCGACCATATCCGGGTGCTGAGCGGTGCAAGCCCGAAACCTATTTTTGTCATGCCGAACGCCGGAATCCCTGAAAATGTGGGCGGCCACGCCCACTACAAACTTCCGCCTGATGAGTTTGTTCGCTTCCTTTCACATTTTGTGAAAGATCTCGGTGTGGGGATCGTCGGCGGGTGTTGTGGGACAACAAAAGAGCATATCCGTCCCCTCGTTGAAGCGGTTGGCGGATTGTCACCGATGGTCCGATCGCCGGAGTTCATTCCGGGCGCCGCGAGCCTCTACCAGAGCGTTCCGTTTCACATCGAACCCGCGCCGGTTCTGATCGGGGAGCGGGCGAATGCGAACGGGAGCAGGCAGTTTCGGGAGCTTCTCCTGAAGGAAGACTGGGAAGGGATCGTCGCGATGGGGAAGGGTGCCGTGCGTGAAGGAGCGCACATGGTGGACGTCTGTACGGCGTACGTCGGACGCAGTGAAATCGATGATATGAGGGCGGTGGTCAGCCGGTTCAACACTCAGGTTCCGTTGCCGATCGTTGTCGATTCCACCGAACCGGAAGTCGTTGAAGAAGCGCTTCAGCTGATCGGGGGGCGGCCGATCGTGAACTCGATCAATCTGGAAGACGGGGAAGAACGCCTTCTGCGGGTTGTAAGGTTATGCCGGCAGTATGGGGCCGCGGTGGTGGCTCTGACCATCGACGAGAACGGGATGGCGAAGAGCGCGGCGGACAAACTGAAGGTCGCACGGAGGATCCACGAACTGGCTGTCGACCGCGGCGGTATGCGCTCCCATGATCTGATATTCGACACACTGACCTTTACGCTGGGCTCCGGCGACGAGGAATTCCGCAGGGCGGGGATGGAAACGATCGACGCGATTCGACTGATCAAGAAGGAATTTCCCCGGGTCTTCACCAGTCTGGGGATCAGCAATATTTCATTCGGGCTCTCCCCTCAGGCACGGCATGTCCTTAACAGCGTTTTCCTCCATCACGCGATCGAAGCAGGGCTGGATATGGCGATTGTCCATGCGTCCAGGATCCTGCCATTATTCAAGATTGATGAAAAAGGGAGAGAGATCTGCCGGCAGCTGATTTTCGACGAGCGACGTTACGAAGACGTCTCGGCCTGACATCCCTCCACACTGATACGAACCTCCCATGAACTCAGGGAAGCCAACCACCCGCCGGGTCACATATGACCCACTCACCGAACTGATGGCCCATTATGCAGGCCGGAAATCGGAGCGAAAGAAGGAGTCTGTGCGGGCCGCCTCAGTGGAAGACCGGCTGAAGAACAGGATCATAGACGGTGACAAGGTCGGACTCCCGGCAGATCTCGATGAAGGATTGAAACAGTATTCCCCACTGGATATCATCAATACGATTCTCCTGGAAGGGATGAAGGTGGTCGGCGAATTGTTCGGGAGCGGCCAGATGCAGCTTCCGTTTGTACTCCAGTCAGCGGAGGTGATGAAAACGGCCGTCGCGTATCTGGAACCGCACATGGACAAAGCGTCAGTCGCCTCAAAAGGGACGATGGTGATTGCAACCGTGAAGGGGGATGTCCATGACATCGGGAAGAACCTCGTCGATATCATTCTCACGAACAACGGATTCACCGTCGTGAACCTCGGGATCAAATGCCCCATCGAGTCGATTCTGACTTCAGCCGGTGAGCATCGGGCCGATGCGATCGGGATGAGCGGTCTCCTGGTGAAGTCAACCCTCATCATGAAGGAAAACCTGGAAGTGATGAACGAGAGAGAGGATGCCACACCTGTGATCCTCGGGGGAGCAGCTCTCACCCGGAAGTATGTTGAAACCGATCTGCAGGGAATATATCGCGGAGAGGTTCGCTATGCCCGGGATGCGTTCGATGGTCTTCGGTTCATGGAGAAAATCATGGCAGGGGAGAAAGCTGGAAGCAGGTCCGAAGGACTTCCTGCGGGGAAGAACGTTGGAGGAAGCAGGAGGGGGGAGGCAGGTTCACCTGCCGGAGCCCGTCGTATGAGCGGAGGCGGGAAGGAGGACACGGGAGGAAAGAAGCAGGGCGGAAAGAGATCCGATACACGAACGGACATCCCGATTCCTGAACCGCCGTTCCTTGGGACAAGGGTCGTAACCGATATCTCTCTCGAGGATGTGTTCCGGTACGTGAACGATGTCGCCCTGATCCGGGGCCAATGGCAGGTGAAAAAAGGGAAGTTAACGGAAGAAGAATACCGGACGATGCTGCAAGAACGTGTCTATCCGGACTATGAGCGGCTCAAGAAGGAGATCGTTAACAACCGGCTTCTTCAACCGGCCGTTGTATACGGGTATTTTCCCTGTCGTTCAGACGGAAATGACGTGATCATCTATCACGAGGACAGCGACTCCGAGCGTCTCCGGTTCACATTCCCCCGTCAGTCCGCGGCTCCGTTTCTCTGCCTGGCCGACTTCTTCGCGTCCGTTGAATCGGGGAAGACTGACGTGATCGGGTTGCAACTCGTCACCATGGGTGCGGTTGCTTCTGACCACTCGTCCCGACTGTTCGAGGCAGATAACTACAAGGAGTACCTCTACTTCCACGGGCTGAGTGTTGAAGGGGCGGAAGCGCTTGCCGAGCTCTGGCACAAGAACATGAGGCAGGACCTGGGGATCCACGGCAGGGATGCAACGGAGATCCGTCGTTTGTTCTCCCAGGGATACCAGGGATCCCGCTACAGTTTCGGATATCCTGCATGCCCGAACCTGGAAGATCAGGTGAAGGTAATGGAACTTCTTCAGGGTGAAACGATCGGCGTGACGTTGTCAGATGAATTCCAACTCGTTCCTGAACAGAGCACCACGGCGATGATCGTTCATCATCCGCAGGCGCGCTACTTTACGGTCAAAGGAGACTCTTCGTCATGATGATCGCGATTGGCTGTTGCAGTTACGTTGTTTTTCTGACGCTCTTTCTTGTGTCGTCAGTCATGGCTCAACAGGACAACAGTTCTTCTGGGTCGGAACCTCCTCGCTGGTTCGGCGAGCATATGGAGTATATGACCGGGGGAACCGGCAGGTGGATCGCAGACAACACACCATTCATAAGTGAAACCGAGCCGT
>JAOUDE010000277.1 GCA_029859455.1 Ignavibacteria bacterium
GTCGCCAACCGTCATACGATAAAGATACGCTCCGGCAGAAAGATCGGTAGCATCGAAAACAACCGATTTTTCACCGGCCGACTGATAGCCGTCAACCAGAGTGGCAACGGGCTGTCCAAGAAGATTGAACACAGTCAGATTCACCCATTCATCGTTCTGAATCGCGTAGTTGATCGTTGTTGCCGGATTGAACGGATTCGGATAATTCTGATCGATCGCGAAACCTTTCACAACCAGCTCGGTCTTATCCGATATAGAGGTCACACCGAGTTCGTTGTCCAGTTCGTCACTGAAGATGTGAAGCCATTCCTCGATGTTCGTATATCCGTCACCGTCATGATCGCCGTGAGGATCGGACGGAACGATCAAAGGCCTTACGTTCTCAGCAAGAACCGGCCAGCCGCCGACATCGGACTGGCTGTTGATGAAGCCGGAGCGCCTGAGACGTACATTCTCGGCCACACGCTGATCAACCGCGTCACGATCCAGCGGCCTCGCACCGGCGCGCTCAAGAAGCCTTGCCTCGATCGCCGACGAGATCGTCGGAAACATGGTCGGAGGAACTTCCGGCATCGTCTGTGTCACGAACCCCCCCGTATTTCCCTCGGTAAAGTAGACAGAACTATATCCCGGCGCCTCGTTGTCCTCGAGGTAGACGGCGGAACCGGGCTGAAGGCTCCGTTCCAGCTGGACCGGAGGATTATTGCTTGACTGGCTGCTTCTCAGAAACACATTGCCGATAATGCTGCTGATGTTCGCCCTTCCTTCGGAACGGAGGAGAACACATTTCCCGCCCCAGTCCCAGACGAGGTTGTTGATCATCGCGATCGGCGCACCCTGCGAGGTTGGGTTCCTCGCGTTGTTGTGAGCAAGAATGTTTCGGACGAAGGAAATCCGTGCGGCTGTTCCCCCGTTCGTGCTTCCGATCAGCAATCCGTCACTCTGATGATTCGGGTTCGGATGGCCCCGCATGAGCGCTTCAGAAATGATGCTGTGAGCGATCGTAATATCGTAACTCGAGAATCGCTGATTCGGAACATACACCGAGATGATTTCGTCGATCGCCCAGCTTGCTGACACATGGTCGATGACGATGTTATAGCAATCCTGGTTATTGGAGAGGATTTCTATCGCATCCCGTGCTCCCGCCCATGGTCCGTTGAGCAAATCACCGACCCTGATCCTGATATGCTGCACCAGGACATCATGCGTCATGATGCGAAGACCCGCCCCGCGGATCGTGATACCCGGCGAAGGAGCAGTCTGTCCTGCAATTGTAATGAACGGATCGGTGATTCGGATCCAGTCATTCAGGACGATCGTTCCTGAGACCTCGAACAACACGATGCGCGGACCCGAAGCTTCGGCCGCCGCACGAAATGAACCTGGACCTGACGCATTGAGGTTGGTCACCCTCATGATCTGCCCGCCTCTTCCGGCAGGAGTCCCTGTCCCCCATCCGTAGAGCCCCGGAACCACCGGCAGCTGCTGTGCTTCGGCAAATGGTGTCCCGGCAAGGAATGCCAGGAATGCAAGAATGGATACAACAAAACGAAGATTGCGTACAACTGGTAGCCTTGTCATGTTCCCCCCGAACAATCAATGGCTGAATAACGTAAATTACGTAAATCAACGCTAATGAGAATATAAGGTACAATGTGTCCCGTGTCAAGATATTTCTTTCGAAAGGCGACTACATTTGTGATTTCGCTCAAACAATGCTGGAAACAGCCGTTTCGACGACGGCACCTGGCTAAAGTCCCGCCGGCCAGAACAGCGTTCTTTACTTTGTTATCCTAGTTTTGTATACTTATCCGGTTTATTTGAATCCCTGCTTGAGGAGTAATAATTGGAAACGTCAAAAAAGAACCGATTCAAGGCAATTTGTATACTCGGTGCGGGCAATATCGGGATGGCGATCGCCAACGGACTGGTCGCCTCAGGGAAGTTCCTGGCAAAGGACCTCACCCTCACCAGGCGCCGGATTCAGCATCTTGAGGAAGCGGGGAAGAAGGGGTTTTCAATAACGGATGACAATCGGAAGGGTGTCAGAGATTCCTCCGTACTCATCCTGGCGGTTGAACCACAGCAGCTGAACTCCCTCCTCGATGAGATCCGTTCAGACCTGGATCCGGCGCGACATATTCTTATTTCGGTCATTACCGGTGCTCCGATCAGGCAGATCCGGGCCAGAATCGGCAACGACGTTCCGATCGTCCGCGCAATGCCCAACACGGCAATCGCAAACCGGGAAGCAATGACCTGTATCTCGGCGGAGGCCCCGGGGGACGCGACGGAGATAGCGGAGTCGATCTTTGAAGCGGTAGGACAAACGCTCGTTATTGAAGAAGAGCAGATGACGGCGGCCACCGCCCTCGGCGCTTGCGGCATCGCGTTTTTTCTCAGGGCTATCCGGGCGGCATCACAGGGGGGAATAGAAATCGGGTTCCAGTCGCATGACGCTCTTCTCATCGCTGCGCAAACCGCGAAAGGCGCAGCATCCCTCCTGCTGTCCCGTCAGAATCACCCCGAGTTTGAAATCGACAGAGTCACGACCCCGCGAGGCTGCACAATTTCCGGTCTCAATCAGATGGAACACGAAGGGTTCAGCTCCGCGATGATCAAGGGGATACTCACCTCTGCGGACATTGCATCGAAACTCTATAATACCGGGGGCGATGCCGGCACGTAGCGTACGTGCCCGGGCTCACACCAGACTTCGGAAGTTCTTTCTTCCTTGAAATTCTGAAGTCAATCCTGTCTCCGTCAACATCGATCAGCACTCATGGCAACCCTGGGAACCAAGATCCGAACACGCTCCTTCCGACTCTGGAAGGAATTGTATCACCGCTTCCTGAACAGAAGCCCGCACCAGACCACGCATGTGTTCATCGTGGGATGCCAGCGTTCAGGGACCACCCTGATGGACGATGTCTTCGATACTGATCGGAACACAAAAGTTTACCGGGAGGTGAGCAAACTCTCCTCCTTCGCACCGATCGAAGACGGCCTGAGAAGATTCAAACCCCTTATGCTGGTCGAGAACCAGCTCCGACGCGACCGCGCCCCCCTGGTCGTGATGAAACCGCTTGTTGAAACACAGCAGGCGGACCATATCCTGGAACATTTCTCTGAAGCAAAAGCGATCTGGATGTATCGCCATTACCTCGACGTCGCCTCCTCCAATCTGGCACACTTCGGCATCAGGAACGGTATCAACAACATCCGGCCGATCGCAGTCGACGAAAACAGCAACTGGCGTTCGGAGCGGGTCCCGGAACCGACCCGGCTGCTCGTCAAGAAATATTTTTCGGAAGAAATGAATCCGTACGATGCCGCGGTCCTGTTCTGGTATGTCAGAAATTGTTTCTTTTTCGACCTCGGGCTCGACCGGCATCCGCGGGTCATGATGTTGAATTACGAGACGCTGGTGTCCAACCCCCCGCTTGCGATGCAGCGGGTCTATGCGTTCCTCGGAAATGAATACCCCGGAGATCATATTGTTGACATGGTCAAGACATCCTCGCTCGGCAAGGGACGATCGGTGGAGATCTCAGCAGAGATTGGCACACTTGCAGCCGATATGCTCGGGCGACTGGACAATGCGTTCGCCGGGCAGGAACATTTCGGAGCGAATGAGCGCCGCCTCTCATCGGAATTGACACGCCGGGAGGCGGCCGGTTGAAGAATCTCGAAATCAGACCTTTGCTCCCGGCTGACCGCGACGGAATGGTCGAACTCCTTACGATGCGGGACGCGGCCACACTCGCTTCCGCCGAACAGCGGTGGACGCTTCTCGAATGGATGGCATTCAACAATCCCTCGGCCGGTGACAGACCAACATACTATGTAGCCGTCTACAAGGGAAAAATCGTCGCTCACCTCGGGCGTATGCCGGCTGATTTTTCCTATCGGGGAAAAGATGTTCAGGGATACTTCATTCATGACCTGTTCGTCCATCCGGATACCAGGAAGATGGGGCTCGGATTTTTCATCTCCATGGGTCTCTATGATCGGG
>JAOUDE010000278.1 GCA_029859455.1 Ignavibacteria bacterium
CCGATCCTTCAGTTCGCTTTCCCAGTTCATGATCAGGTTCCTATGCGCGACATCCGATCAAGTGTGGTGTCGCGCGCTTTGTAGACGACGCCCATGCAGCCTTCGCCGAGCTTCTCGAGAACTCTGCAATGTGAGATGATTTGATTGATCATGGGATGTCGGATTGACGAATGAGTCATTGCACCATTTCATTATTGGCTTATCCCGATGACACAATGATACAATCGTCATTGATTAAATTCTCTTCCCCTACTTTCCCTTCAGAAGCTCCTTAAAACCGGGGTCATCGCGGATCGTCTCAAGGTCAGGATCCCGTTTGATCCACTCGTAATCCTCGAGTCCTACCGCAATCGACTCTCTCAGCGCATCGACAGCCTGTTTCGTCTCTCCCATCCTGGCATAACAGCAGGCCGCGTTGTACAGCATCAATGGATCCCCCGGACTGAGCTGGAGGGCTTTCTGTGCCTCGACCTTGGCCTCGTCGATCCTGCCGACCTGTGCCAGATCGGTGGCATAATAGATATGCGACCGGGCATCATCGGGGTACTTTGACAAGTAACGCGGAAACATTTCGAGGAGTGCGTTGAGCGTCTCGTTGTACTTTTCCTTCTCACCCAGACGTTCATAGATCATCCGGAGGTCGCCGTAGGCTGTATGGAAGTCGGGATTCAGTTCGATCGCCTTCTTGTACAACCCGATCGCCTCCTTGTCACGATCGGTCGCATGATAGATCCGGCCGAGGATCCAGTAGGCGGTAAAATTGTTCGGATCAAGTTCGATTGCTTTTTGAGAAGAGGTGATCGCTTCGTCGATCGATTTCTTGCTGAAGTACGAAAGACCCAGCGCCGCATATGCTTCCGAGAGGGACGGGTCATACATGAGTGCCTTCAGGCTCGACTCGATCGCCTTGTCCAGCCAGAGCTCTTTTGAATCATAGTCATGATGCATCGTGGCATACGCTTCGCCCAGCCCGGCATAAGCCGCCGCATATCTCGCGTCGAGTTCGATCGCCTGCTGGAAAAGCTGAATCGCGAACTGTACTGCGTTCTTGGTTCGCCGGTACAGGAACCCCCGCGCCCTCAGGTTGCAGTCGAATGCTTCAGGGTTGCTTGTCGAACGTTTTGCGAGGACGACTTTCTCGGTCGGCGTCAGCTTGACCATCAGCGCCTCAACGATCTGCTTCGAGACCTGCTCCTGGATATCGAACACATCGGCCATCGTGCCTTTGTACGTCTCTGCCCAGAGCTGTGCATCGGTCTCCACGTCGATCAGTTCAACGGTAATCCGGATGTTATCCTGAAACTTCCGGACGCTGCCGGACAGGATGTAGCGGGTATCCAGTTCCCGGCTGATCGCTTTGAGATCCTTCGTCGTCCCTTTGTACTGCATCGACGTGGCCCTCGGAACCAGGCGGATGTCCTTGAGCCGGGAGAGATTGGCAATCAGCTCCTCCGTCAACCCGTCACTGAAGTAATCGCTCTCCTTCTCCTGGCTGATATTGCCGAACGGAAGGACCACGATCCCCTTCGCTTTCTGGGTTGTCGCTGCATTTTCGATCCTTGCCCTGGCTTCCTTCAGGTCCTGAATAAAATCCGTAAGACTCTGGTACCTGCGGTCACGATCCTTGGCGAGCATTTTCATGACAACCTGATCGAGCTGGCGGGGAATCTTTTTGTCCAGCTCACTCGGCGAAATGGCATCCTGATTCACAATGAGATACAGGAGGCCCGCTTCATGTTCCGACTTGAACGGGACCTCGCCGGTCAGCATCTCGAAAAAGACAACCCCGAGCGACCAGATATCCGATCGGTGGTCGGCAGGGAGTCCCTGCGCCTGCTCCGGCGACATATAGGACAGTGTGCCGAGGGACGCTCCTGTCTTGGTGATGCCGGTCCCGGTTTTCAGCCGGGCGAGGCCGAAGTCCATCACCTTGAGCCGGCCGTTCTGATCAATCATGATGTTCTCGGACTTGATATCCCGGTGAACGATTCCCTTCTGATGGGCGGCGCTAAGCCCGTCGGCTATCTGTATGATCCAGTCCGCCGCTTTCGTTACCGGGAGTCCGGTCCCGGTGGCAAGCCCGTTCAGGTAGCTCCGAAGCGTCTCCCCTTCCACAAACTCCATCACAAGAAAGAAAGACCCCTCCTCCTCGTTGATCTCGTGAATGCCGAGGATGTTCGCATGGTTCAAAGCAGCCGCCGCTTTCGCCTCCTGAATGAGCCGCGCTTTGTATTCCGTCGACTCGGCCAGATGAGGGGAGAGCACCTTTATGGCGACGAGCCGGTCAAGCTTCTGGTCGCGTGCCTTGTAGACCACACCCATCCCGCCTTCCCCGAGTTTCTCAAGAACTGCATAATGGGTAATCGTCCGTCCTACAACTTCTTTCAGGTTCTTTTCCATACTGGATCGTGTTTTCGGGGTGATATGGTTGTCCGGCATCGTGCTGATGCTTTACGTAATGAACTTGTTCCTCTATCGCGCGGTGGAAAGAGAATATCCATGATGCGCCATCACTCTTTCACAATGATCAAATGGCGCCATCGTCAATGATGCAATTCTCTACTTCCCTTTCATCAGCTCGACATACCCGGCCTCCTCACGGATCCCGTCAAGATCCGGGTCACGCTTGATCCACTCAAAATCCTGTTGACCGTTTGCAACAGCACTGGTGAGGGTTTCGACGGCGAGTTTTTTCTCCCCGAGACGCGAATACAGGCAGGCGGCGTTGTACATCATCAGCGAGTCGCCCGGATTCAGGTCGAGCGCCCGCGCGCCCTCCGCCTTCGCCTCTTCCGGTTTGTCACCCTGAGCAAGATGGATCGCATAGTACATGTGCCCACGGGCATCATCGGGATGTTTCGACAGATAGCGCGGATACGACTCCAGGACCTCACTCAGGGTTTTTTCATACAGAGATCTCTCACCCATCCGCTCATAGACCATCATCAGATCATTGTACGCATTGTAGAAATCTCTGTTCAGTGAGATCGTCTTCCGGAACAATTCAGCTGCCTCGGGATCCCGGTCGTTCGTGTGGTAGATCCGCCCCAGGATCCAGTAGGCCGCAAAGTTGTTCGGATCGAGCTCGATCGCTTTCTGGGTTGCGGTCACCGCCTCATCGAGCTCCTTCTTGTTGAAATACGCCAGGCCGAGCGCGGTGTACGCCTCGGACAGGTTCGGGTCGTACATCAATGCCTTGAGACTCGATTCGATTGCCTTGTCCAGATACGCATCGGTCGCTTCGAAGTAATGGTACAGCGTGGCATACGCCTCACCGAGTCCTGCGTGTGCAACCGCATAGCGCGGATCAAGCTCGAGCGATTTTTGAAACAGCTGAATGGCGAGATGCACATTGTTCTTGGTCAGCCGGTACAGGGCATCTCTCCCCTTCAGGTTGAAATCGAACGCCTCGGCATTCAGGGTCGACCGTCGGGTGAGAATGACCTTCTCCTTCGCTGAAAGCTTCAGCATCAGGGCATCGACGATCTGCTTCGAGACCTGTTCCTGGATATCGAAAACATCGGCGAGACGGCCTTTGTATGATTCGGCCCAGAGCTGTCTGTCTGTATCCACGTCCACGAGCTGTACTGCTATCCTCAGGTTGTCCTGAAATTTCCGGACGCTCCCCTCGAGGATGTAACGGACATTGAGTTCACGGCCGATCGTCTTGACATCCTTCTTCGTCCCTTTGTACTGCAGCGATGTCGACCGTGAGACCACTTCCATCTCCTTCAGACGGGAAAGATTCACGATCAGTTCTTCCGTGAGTCCATCGCTGAAATACTCATTCTCCTTGTCAGAACTGATATTGTCGAACGGAAGGACCGCGATTGCCTTCTTGGCAGGCTGTCCCGTCCCCTCCTTCATACCCTGTTCAAGCCCACGGAGCGCGGCGATCACTTCATCCATCCCCTGATATCTGTTCTCTCTGTTCTTGGCAAGAAACTTCCGGAGCACATTGTCGATCTCCCTTGGAATCCTCCGGTCGAAGTCGGACGGGACGGGCGGATCTTC
>JAOUDE010000279.1 GCA_029859455.1 Ignavibacteria bacterium
TTCGCGCTCCCTCTCACCGATATGATAGTTGAAACCGTCCAGGTATTCTTCTGCCTCTCCTTCCGACAGTCCCAGCCGTCCCCCGTGAGCCCGGACGACGAGAGAATGTTCCCATCCATGTTCCAGTGAACGGAGGACGTGCCGCCGAAGCTCTTCTTTGGCCTCTGGTCGAAGCGACCTGCTCATCGCCCAGACAGCGAAGACGAATGGAAGATGCTGCCAGTCGTACCACTCGCGTGCGAGATCAAACACGCATTCGAATCCGGCCAGCCCACTCTTTCGCCGGCGCAAGGCCTCATCACCGATCAGCAGGACGGCATCATAGGGCGTGAGATCGTTGACACCTCCGTGGAGACGGACGAACTGCGCACGGACACCATATTTCTTCTCCAGAAGAATCCGGAGCAGCACAACAGATGTCGCCGTTTCATCGGTGACCGCGATCCGCTTCCCTTCGAGTCCCCGCCAGCCGTCTTTCGCGAACAACATGACGCTGCGCACCTGATCGCGCGTCGCGATGCAGAAATCGATCAGTTCAAGGTCGTCGCTCTGTTCGAAATAGTCCATCAGCGAATACAAGCCGGCCTGGACCTCTCCCTGCCTGCTGAGTATCCCCAGCCGTCGGGGAACAACCGGGAGTATCTTCCAGTCACCCCCTTCGAAAGAGGAATAGAACGGAACGGCGTTCAGATACGGGATCCTGGTCACGGTATGTTCGTGCGAGACATGGAGCGGGTTATAATAGACATCCCGTTCAACCGGAATCTTCCCGGCATCCGTGATAATGCGGATCAACTGGTCTTTCGCCAGCTTCATGGGGGAGATCGCACCGGCATCGTGGGCAATCTTCTCTCCGCCCACGGTTCCATCCATATCATCGGCGCCGAAATTCAGTGCCATCGCAGCCACTTCCTCTGTCAGCATCACCCAGTACGCTTTGATATGCGGAAAATTATCGAGCATCAGGCGGGAGATCGCGATCGTCTTCAGGTCGTCAATTGCGGAGGTGAAATCATTCGTCGGTTTGATCCCGGTATCACCCGGCTGGAAAGCGAGGGGTATAAACGTCAGGAATCCTCCCGTCTCGTCCTGCACATCCCGCAGCTTGATCATGTGATCGAGGCGTTCTTCCAGAGTCTCGATATGGCCATACAGCATCGTGCTGTTTGTCGGAATCCCGAGCCGGTGCGCTGTTTTGTGGACTTCGAACCAGCCCTTTGCTCCGATCTTTTGGGGGAAGAGCCGTTTCCTCACCCGTTCCGAAAATACCTCCGCTCCCCCGCCCGGCATCGTTCTCAGGCCGGCGGCCTGAAGCTGGCGCAGCACTTCTTCGATCGGCATTCTGAACTTCTTATGGAAGAAATCGATTTCAACCGCGGTGAACGCCTTGACATCAATGTTGGGATACCGCTCATGGATCGATCGGACGATGTCGAGATAACGCTCCCAAGGCCAGTCGGGCGGCATCCCCCCGGTGATGTGCACCTCATGGATATGCGGTGTCAGCTTCCCGAGTATCTCATCGGTCGACATCTCATAAGCATCAGGACGTCCTTTCTTCGTGGCAAAATCGCAGAACTTGCAGGAGAGAACACAGATATTGGTGTGTTCGATCTTCTGGTTGAGGACATAATAGACGGCATCGCCGCTTCGCTGGTACTGGGCGTGGTGTGCCATCTTGCCGATCGAGAGGAAGTCAGTGCTCCTGTACAGGAGGAGGCCATCCTGGAGCGTCAGCCGCTCTCCAATCTGCACCTTTTCCCAGACCGGTATCAGTGAATTGTCGCGGAAGGCAATATTATTCATGCGGAAGCGTTCAAAGTCATCAGGAATCAGGATCAATATAGCTAAGTTTCACAGATCTATCAACCATCCGGGACCCGTGAAGCCGCCACTCCCGAAACCGGCAGCTTTTTTTTCCGTACTCTGTCCTCATTCCGGTTTCTCGAACGTCATAGTATTGATAGCCGTTATTTCATCACTTATCCGGAGGTTGTTATGTCTAAGAAATATATGCTCATTTTTCGTGGCGGTTTCTACGACGCTCTCACACCCGATGAAGCTCAGAAGCAGATGGGGAAATGGTTCTCATGGATCGAAAAACTCCAGGCCGCGGGCGTGTACCACGGGGGAGAGCCGCTGACCCAGGGAGGAAAGATCCTCTCAAAGAAGGGAGCGGATATTGTAGTCGATGGTCCGTTCGTGGAGTCGAAAGAATCAGTCGCCGGATATTTTCTGGTCGACGCTGAAAGCATTGACAAGGCGGCGGACATGGCACGGGATTATCCCGATTTTCATCTCGGCGGCAAGGTCGAAGTCAGAGAAGTCATGAAGGTCGAAATGCCTGCATAGCACACAGCTTGAATGAAACCATCAGGGGCGCCAGGGGCGGGACAGAAGAAGATTGCTCAAGAATGACCAAACCGCATCTCGACCGCCCGTGCGCCGTCCCGACAGATCATCTCTCATCATGCCCTCAGCTCCGCATCGGACATACCAGGCTGTCGATCACCTCTTCCGCCATGAATCGGGTCGGATCATATCCGTTCTGAGCCGGATCATCGGGATAGAACGGCTGGATCTCGTGGAAGACGCCGTTCAGGAATCGCTTCTGAAAGCGCTGAAGATCTGGCCCTATTCGGGCGTTCCTGCCAACCCGGAGGGATGGATCATGCAGGTAGCGAGGAATCAGGTCATCGACCGGCTCCGGAAAGAGCGCACCAGGCAGCTGAAACGCGGGATGCTGCAGGAGCAAACCAGACCGGACTGGAATGGCGTGACGGAACAGGGCGCGGCTGACATCGAGAACGATCAGCTCAGGATGATGTTCGCCTGCTGTCACCCATCTATCCCTCCAGAGTCGCAGACAGCGTTGATTCTGAAAACACTCTGCGGATTCGGAACTGCGGAGATTGCACGTGCATTTCTTTCATCTCAGGAGACGATCAACAAACGGCTCGTCAGAGCAAAGAGACGGCTTCGAGAAACCTACTCTCCGGATCAGATTGTTGAAGGGGGTGTGGGATCGGATCGTCTCCACCCAGTGCTCAGCGCCCTGTATCTGCTCTTCAACGAGGGCTACAGCGCTTCCTCCGGCCCTGCCCATATCCGACACGAGCTGTGCGATGAAGCGATGCGTCTGGTATCGATCCTCGTCAAACATCGCGCCGGAAACCGGCCTGAGACACACGGGTTGAGGGCACTGATGCTTTTCCACGGCGCACGGCTGGGTTCGCGAACCGACTCTGATGGCCATTTGCTCCTTTTGAAAGAACAGGACCGTCAGTCGTGGGACGGAGGAATGATCGCGGCAGGATTCGAGGCACTGGAACGATCCGGGGAGGGAACGGAGATCACGCGGTATCAGATTGAAGCAGGGATCGCGGCCTGCCATTGTTCAGCGCCGACCTACGAGTCGACGGACTGGAAGCGGATTCTCTTCCTGTATGACCTTCTTCTTCAAATCAATCCCTCCCCTGTCATTCAGCTGAACAGGGCAATCGCCGTATTCCATGTCAACGGCCTTGAGGCAGGTCTGGAAGTGGTCGCCAATATCAGGAAAGAAGCAAAACTGGAGGAATACTACCTTCTGCACGCTGTGCTCGGAGAGTTCTATTCGCTGGCGGGAAGAAACAAGGATGCCGCTGTGAGTTACCGGAGAGCGATGGAACTGACGATGGTCGAAACCGAAAGGGCGCTCCTGTCACGCCGGCTTCGTGCCCTCTTGAATTAGAGAGCTGCCGGCATATTCTCAGAGGCCCAGGATGCCCGGCAAGCTGCTTGTCGGTAGCCCAGCCTTTTTCGCGCGCTCGACGAGCTTCAGGTCCACCATCTTGGATGGTGGAGGGCCCTTCGGTCCACCATTCTTCTTTTTCGTCGGCGGTTTCTTCTTCGTCTGTCGCTTCTTGATCATTGAGCGTTGAAGCTCGTACGGGAATCGAGGTTTGTCAAAGATATTCCTACCCGGCCCCTCTTCATC
>JAOUDE010000280.1 GCA_029859455.1 Ignavibacteria bacterium
TGCGTAGAGAATCGACCCAAAGGCATCAGCGATCATGTCTCCACTGGAACTGTCTCGCCCGGGAATGGTGGCCTGGTAAGATTCATCGATCCATCCGTAGCAAACGGCTGCCGTAATACTGAAGAATAGTGCGTTGTGACGAATCCACTCACTTCTTGTCTGCCTCTCGAGAGACCGATGAAGAAGCCACGCAAGGGTGAAGTATAACCCTGAATGGATAAGCTTGTCCGCCCCCGGGAAGAGAACGACCGGAATTTCTGATGCCGGAACAGATGAAAGGAGGAAGATAAGAACCGCCAGAAGTATTGGTGGGAGGTGAAACCGGATAAAGACAGACATCAGATCAGGTTACCCTGCTTTGATTCAATCAGATTCAGGGCATGGGGAATCTGATCACAGATATCGAGAGCCATGAGACCGCGTTCGCCGAACCTCTTCCGGGCAAGGTCACCTGATAGTCCGTGGATTAATGCACCGGCCCAGGCAGCTTTCCCCGCAGGGACCCCCTGCCCGATCAACCCGGCAATCACTCCTGCAAGCACGTCGCCTGACCCTGCCGTGGCCATGCCGGCATTCCCGGTGCTGTTCAGGATGACGCCTCCCTCCCTGAGGGCTGTGACTGTCGGAGAGCCCTTCAGGAGAAGGGTCGACCGGAATGCAGCCGCAGCCTCCCTCGCTGCAGCGATTCGACAGGACTCTATTTCCGCTGCATCCCGGTTGATCATGTACCCCAACTCCCCCGTATGGGGTGTGAGCACGGTTGGTGATTTCCTCTGACGCACCAGGGCAGGCTGATCTCTCAGCGGAGCGAGGCCATCTGCGTCCAGAACCAGAGGCCTCGGAATCTTCTTCAGGAGCCTTCGCAGGAGGAACATCGTGTCTGCATGCCTGGATAACCCCGGACCCGCAACGACAACATCTGCCCACCCGATCCGTTCCTCGATGGTATCAAAGGCATCAATGGAAAGTGTCCCTTCGTCTGTCTCCGGGACGCCAAGAACCATCGCCTCTGTCAGTTTCTTTGCAAGAAGGAGGTGAATGCTGGACGGAACGACAAGCATGACAGTCCCTGCTCCGCTTCTGAGGGCGGACTGGGCACACATGTATGGTGCACCGGTGTAATTGCGGGACCCGGCAATGACAAGAACCTTGCCGACAGAATGCTTGTGGGCACGGTGCGGGCGGGGCGGAAGCACCGAACGGACATCGGCTGTTTCGGCGACAAACAACTCGTCGCGGCCGGGCCGGATCGCCGTTTCCGGAATCCCGATATCGACAACCCTGACCTCACCTGCATGGTCAGGTCCGTCTCCGACGAGGAGGCCAATCTTTGGAAGACCCATCGTCACCGTAACCGTTGCCCGGACCGCTTCGGAGGCCACGAGACCGTCGGACGCGTTCAGTCCTGAGGGAACATCAACCGAATACACGGGGGCACCGGTCCTGTTCATCCATTGTACGAGCTTTAGTTCCAGACCGGAAAGCGTACCTGCGAAGCCAATCCCCAGCAGGGCATCGATCACCAGATCGATTCCCGCTTCCTTCTTCAAGGACCGTAATGAGCGAACCTCAGTCAGGCGGATCCTGCTCCCCCGGTCTTTTGCCATGGCAAGGAGAATCGACAGGTTCTTCCTCGCGTCACCTCTGACCTGTGATTTCTTTCCGCAGAGATACACCACCACTCCAGCTCCGCGGTTCGCCAGATGCCGCGCGATCACAAAGCCATCGCCGCCGTTGTTCCCCCTGCCGCACACAACGACGACTTCCGAGTCGGTCCAGTCCGTTCGGTCGTTGTCGAGTTCGGACACGAACGACCTGCCGGCATTCTCCATCAGGATAATCCCGGGTATCCCATAGCGCCTGATGGCGGTGTTGTCAAGAACCCTCATCCGCTCAGGTGTTGCGATCAGTTTCATTTCAGATCAAAAGAAGGTCGCTGTAAGATCGAGAATAGTCGACGGGAAGAGACCGAGGAACAAAACCGCCCCTGCCGCGGCAAGCAGCGCGGCGTAGGCAAGTGGAACAGGAGCCGGGACCGGATGTTCGCCCTCGCTGAAATACATCAGAACAACAAGCCGGAGATAGTAATAGACGGAGATCAGACTCGCAAGGACACCGATAATCGCCAGCCATGTATATCCGGCCGCAACGGCACCGGAAAACACCGCATATTTTGCAAAGAACCCGGCAAAAGGAGGAATGCCGGTGAGTGAAAACATGAAGAGGGCCATCAGGCCCGCAAGCACCGGACTTGATTTGCTCAGACCGCTGTAATCCTGAAAGCTGGTTCGTCCCCCTTCCCTGCTCTCGAGCAGGGCGACCACGCCGAATGCGCCGCAGTTCATCAATGTATATGCTGCCAGGTAGAACAGGATTCCCGTGCTTCCTGATCCGTTTGCTGCGACAACCCCGGTCAGCAGATACCCCGCATGTGCGACACTGGAATAGGCCAGCATCCGTTTGATGTTCTCCTGCGACAACGCGAGGATATTCCCACCGATCATCGTCACAGCTGCGATCACCGCGATCACCTCGCGCACCGGACCGATCTGCGACGCCAACCGGGGAGCAAAGACAAGAAGGAGAGCGGAAAAGGCAGCTGCCTTCCCGCCGGTCGACATGAACCCCGTAACGGTGGTCGGCGCGCCCTCATAGACATCCGGAACCCACATGTGAAACGGGACCGCTGCGACCTTGAACAGAAAGCCGATGAGAAGAAGACTCAGCCCGATGAGAAAGAAGGTCTGATCGCGGAGGTGAGAGGCAGACGACAGAATCAGATCGATATTTGTCGAGCCAACCGCCCCGTAAAGAAACGCGATTCCGTACAGAAGGAACCCGGTTGCAAACGCACCCAGCAGAAAGTACTTCAACGAAGCTTCATTCCCCGCAAACGATGTGCGGGTGAATCCGGCAAGAACATAGAAACAGAGGGACATCATCTCGAGACCAAGAAACAGCACCACAAGGTCCGCCGCCGAAGCCATCAGGATCATCCCGGCAACCGCAAAGAGGATCAGGACATAGTATTCCCCCCGATCGGTTGTGCGAGATCCTATATAGTCGCGAGAGAGAAGAAGAGTCAGGAATCCTGCAAGGGAAAACAATGCCGCACAGAAATCTGCATATCCGCCTGTTGTGAGCATTCCTGAGAACGCTGTCCCGGTTTCACCAATGCCATAGAGTCCGTGCAAACCGGAAGCAAGGAGGGATGTGGCAGCCAGCCAGAAGGCGAGCCGTTCGCCGTTCCTGAAGATCGAGTCAATAACCAGCACGACCAGCCCGCTGATGCTTACAATAAGCAGCGGTGTCGTCTGCAGGAGATCTTCCACACCTGTCATTGACTTACTCCCTTACCTTCGACTTCGGATCCACGCTTCCCTGAGGGGAAACCGGGTACCGCGGCGGCATCGCCTGCGAAGCCGGTTCCCCGCTTCGCCTCCTGAACCAGGTGGACAATCTGCCTCGACGCGAGTGCGGTCTTATCCAGGAAGGTCTTCGGGAAAAATCCGATCCAGACGATGAAGAAGAGAATCGGCAGGAGAACAACGTACTCTCTCAGATTCAGGTCTTTCAGACTTTTGTTTTCTTCACGGTCAAGTGAACCGAGAAACACCCGCTGATAGCTCCATAAAAGGTAGACGGCAGCCAGTATCACCCCCGTTGCTCCGATCACCGCAAACCAGGATGATCCGAGAAAAGGTGACTGAAACGCGCCGAGAAGGATAAGAAATTCGCCGACGAAACCGTTCAGGCCGGGAAGCCCGACCGATGACAACATTACGATCATATAAAGGGTGGCGAATGCAGGCATAACACGGGCGATACCGCCATAGCCCGCAATGAGTTTCGTATGCCGGCGCTCATAGATCATCCCGACCAGAAGGAACAGAGCTCCGGTTGACAAACCGTGGTTGATCATCTGGATCACCGCTCCCTGCATGGCCTCTTCAGTCAGCGCGAAAATGCCG
>JAOUDE010000281.1 GCA_029859455.1 Ignavibacteria bacterium
TTCGGCGTTGGCAGAATGATCTCCGTCGGAAGGTCTGATACCGGGAATACGGGAGAGCTCCTTCAGCGCTGTCTTACCCTGTCCTGTCAGCGATGTCGGCACCCATACATTGACGCGGATCAGCTGGTCACCGTTGCCGTAGCTGTTCAGGTGCGGGATTCCCTTCTCCCGCATCCGGAGGATCCTTCCGGACTGGGTACCCGATTCGATTTTCAGTTTGGCCCGACCTGTCAGCGTCGGAACTTCGACATCGGCTCCCAGGGCTGCTTCCGGGTAACTTATGAGCAGGTCCAGCACGACATCGTCTCCATCCCGATCGAAGAGCTCGTGGGGTTCCTCCTCGATCAGGACGATCAGGTCTCCGGCCGGTCCTCCACGCTTTCCCGCATTCCCCTCACCGCGAATCGGAATATAATTGCCACCGCTGACGCCGGCAGGAACGTTCACATTGATGGTCGCATCGCCCTTCGTCCTTCCATCGCCGTGGCACGACAGACAGGGCTGCTTGACAACGCGACCCTCACCTTCGCAATTCTGACACGGTGCCGCGCTGATGAACTGACCGAATACCGATCTGGAGACCTGGCGGATTTCTCCGGTGCCGTTGCATGACGAGCAGGTGACGGTCGAGCTGCCTGATTTCGCGCCGTTACCGCCGCACGTGTCACACCGTTTCCATTTCTGGATTCTGATCTTCTTCTCCACACCGGTCGCGATCTCTTCGAGGGTCAGCTTGATCCGGATGCGAAGGTCAGAGCCGGGCCGCGTTGCCGGTCCCGAGCGTCCCCTCCCTCTCGTCCGGCCGCCGAACATTTCGTCGAAGATCCCTCCGCCGAAGATATCGCCAAAGCTGCTGAAAACATCGTTGACATCATTGAACGGATGGAAGTCGGTGCCTTTCATTCCGGCATGGCCGAATTGATCGTATCGCCTCCGTTTCTCCGGCTCACTGAGGACTTCATACGCTTCAGCCGCTTCCTTGAACCGTTCTTCCGCTGCTTTATCTCCCGCGTTGCGGTCCGGATGATCTTTCAGGGCGCATTTGCGATACGCCTTCTTGATTTCATCAGCCGATGCGTTCCGTTCAACGCCGAGTATTTCGTAGTAATCTCTTTTCGTCATCTACAAACTGTCCTGGTAGTACGGGAAGGGTCGCTTGTCATGCGACTATGATTGTCCGTCCGGTTCGGGAAGTCCAGCCTGATCGTCTGCTGACACCACAACCTTCGCGTGTCGGATGATCTTGTCGTTCAGCCGGTACCCCTTGCTGACTTCTTCGACGACTGTATTGGGCGGGAGTTCGCTGCTGGGGACCTGCAGAAGGGCGTCATGGTAGTTGACGTCGAAGGTCTTGCCGACGGAATCGAAGGCTTCCAGGCCCCGGATCGCAAGCACTTTGCTGAGCTTCGCCGCGATCATCGAGCATCCATCGCGAATCACTTCGGTCTTTGCTCCTTCATTCGCCGATTTGATCAGGCGGTCAAAATCATCCAGAACAGGGAGGAGGTCCTCAATCAGATGCTGCGAGGCATTTTCCATCAGGCGTTCAAACTCTGCCTCGGTCCGTCGCTTATAGTTTTCGAATTCAGCGGCTTTGCGCAGAAGCTGTTCTCTCATGGTCGAGGCCTCGGCGAGAGCGGCGGCGGCTTTTTCATCCGCCTCTCCGGTCGGTTCCGCGCGGTCCGATGAGAGGACAGGCTCCTCTTCCGTTCGTTCTGCATTCTCCTGCGAATGATTCTTTGCTTTAGTGTCCATCATGCCTTCTGTGAGGGGGAAAAGAGTTCAGAAATTGATTTTGCCACGAAGTTCACCAGAGGGATCATCTTCGCGTATGCCATTCTCTTCGGGCCGATGACTCCGATCGATCCGGTGACATCGCCGATCGAATAGGTTGAGGTGATCACGCTGTACGGCTCCAGTTTTCCCTCTTTGTTCTCCTTGCCGATTGCGACCCGCACCTCTTCCGGTAAAGCTTCATTCTTCTCGAGGACGTGAATGATGATATCTTCATCGTTGATCAGTTCGATCACGCCGCGGAGGTCCTTCGGGTTCACGAATTCAGGCTGGAGAACGACGTTCTCGGCGCCACCGATATGGATTTTCTCCACCTTTGTTCCGGAAAACAGCTTATCAACCGAATCGATGAACAGCCGGATCAGCCCGGTCTCTTCCCCGCTGACATCCTGAACGCGTTCACGGAACGTTTCGCGGATCTCTGAAATCGTCAGTCCGTTCAGACGCTCGTTCAGGGTTCGCGCAAGCTCATCGAGCTTTTCCCTTGGAATCTCAGAGTAGATTTCCATCAGGATCGTCCGGACCAGACCTGATTTTACCGAGAGAATAACCATGAGGCGGTTCGATGTCACCTGCACGAGTTCCATCTTCTCAAATGAGCCGCTGCTGATCTGAGGGCCTGCAACAACGCAGAGCTGCCGGGAAATCTTCCCGAGGATTTTCGACGTTTCCCGGAGGATTTCGTCCGTTTCGATGCCGGACGGGTCGAGATTCTTCTTGATCTTCTTTCTGTCCGAAGATGAGACCACCTCGATTTCCATTAGTTTATCGAGGTAGAAGCGATATCCAAGGTCGGTTGGGACCCGCCCCGCTGACGTATGGGGGTGGTTCAGATATCCCAGATACTCAAGGTCTGAGAGTACATTCCGGATCGAGGCGGAACTCAGCCCGAGGACATCTTCATGACGCTTTGAAATGTAACGCGACCCGATGGGGGTCGCCGTTTCAATGAAGTCGTGTACAAGATACCGGAGTACCGTTTTTTCTCTTTCGTTCAGCTCCTGCTTCATAACTCCTACATTTTGCTAGGCGAAAAGTAACGAATAAGGCCGATTTAGTCAAGAAAACCGGGGGAAGGTGAATCTCGGTGACGGATGACGGATGATTCGGGAAGCAGGAGATGCGAGGAGGGAAACAACGGGACAATTCTCCGGGCCGCCGAAGGTTTGTCGCAATCCCTTGCTAGGATTGATTTTCGGACCCGTAATCTCTATATTAGCGTGATAAGAGCAACTCTTTCTCTTTGCGTTGTAACCCAGGGGCTGTAGCTCAGCTGGGAGAGCGCCTCGTTCGCAACGAGGAGGTCGTCGGTTCGAGCCCGATCAGCTCCACGGAAACACCATCGCAGCTGTTCTATAACGATCCTCTCCACCCGCCTTCCGTGGACCGGGATGGAGAAAGGACACTTGAATTTTGAGAGTTTTGTTGTCGGTTCATGAGGTCAAGTCCTGCGCAACTGGACGTAGCTCAACCCGCCAGGTCCGGAAGGAAGCAACGGTCGGTTACGGAAGGTGTGACGCAGGTAGCTTGGCCTCTTTGGTTTTCACACGGACGGTGAGTGTCCGGTCATTCGACCGCGCGCCCGTTCGAAATGGTTTGGCGTCAGGGAAGCCCGCGTGGGCACTGTCGACGAAAGGTTTATGATCGGATTCGACCAACATACCTGTCGATCTGCTCCATGGAGGAGGCTCCGCGCCGAACCGCTTTTACGTATTTGTTCGGAGCAAAGATTTGAAAAAAGAAATTGTTATCAATGCCGGTGCGAATGAAACAAGGATCGCAATAACCGAAGATGGCCGGTTGGCAGAGATGTTCGTGGAGACTGCCAACAAGGAAAAGATGATTGGCGACATCTACTTTGGCAAGATTGCCAAGGTGATGCCCGGGATCAAGGCAGCGTTTATTGATATCGGACTGGGGCAGGACGGGTTCCTCCATTTTTCCGACATCGGGTCCCGGTTCGAGGACTATTCCGCCATGCTTGCCGATGAGGGAGGTGGACAGGATGAGGAGATCGAAGATTCGGACGATGACGATGAGGCGGGCGGATCGAAGGGTGAAGGTTCGAACGGAAAGCAGAGATCGCGCGGGAGGCGGGATAATGGAAGGGCCAGAAATGTCCTGCTGAAAAAAGGGCAGGATATCATCGTTCAGATCA
>JAOUDE010000306.1 GCA_029859455.1 Ignavibacteria bacterium
GGAGGAAATCGCTCAATGTCAGTCCCGCGATGCCGATCGGAAATGTCCCGGCAATCATAAACAGAGCCATCCGGCTTTCTTCCGACCACCCTGAGACCGGACCTTTGAGTGCTCCCCGCCGTGCATCGCTCAGGAGGCTTGCGGGCATCCGGACAAGATCGCGAAAAAAATATGCGACCACGGCGATGAGCGTTCCAAGTTGAATAATTGCAATGAACGAAGTCCAGGCCGCGCTCTGCTCGCTGTTGACGATACCGAGGAACTTCCCTGCTACCGTCAGATGCGCGGTACTGCTGATCGGCAGAAACTCTGTCAGCCCCTGGACGATTCCGAGGAGAATCGCTTCGAACAGCGTCACGAAATCCTCTGCAAAATGGTATTCACGAATGGAGGTGTTTGCGGATCGGTCGCGGCCACTATCTGACCAGGACCATTTTTCTAGTGGAGGAAAATGAATCGCGGGACGAGGACGACTGTGCCTGGAACCGGTAAAAATAAACACCACTCGCCAGCGGCATTCCTCTGCCACCAATGGTCATCTGGTGCGTTCCGGCCGGAAATTCCGCATCAGCAAGTTCCTGTACCTTCCGCCCGGTGGCATCATGCAGGGTTATTTTGACCGATGAATCTTCGGGAAGGTCAAAGCTGATCGTCGTCGAGGGGTTGAACGGATTGGGATAGTTCTGATGAAGACGGTATGCGGCAGGACGTCCGCCGTTCGAGCCTCCGACCACACTGGTTGCGCCGATCACTGTCACCAGAAACTTCTCGCCGAAGTTCCACTTGTCCGCCTCTGTTGCCATCGTATCCTGGTTGGCACTGTTGCCGACAGAGAAGAGGGTGTCTACAAGAAGGAAGGTTGAATCAGGAGCCGTGTAGCTGAAAACCCACGAGACCGTGCCACCCCTCTGAGCCGGCTTTGGACCAATGTGTGTGAGCTCGTCTTCGTACCAGTATGTTTCAAGGGAATCGACCACGCCCAACGAACCGAACTGCGTCGCAATGTTGAAACCGGCCGTCACCGTACTGTCCCTGCTCAGGAAAAGGGTGTACACCCCTTCCTCACCGGCGGAGAGTGTGTCCGGTCCCTCGATCCACACAGAGACCGACGGTGTCGGGTCCTCACCGTGGCAATAACAGCCAAATCCATTCTTCGTCGTCATCCCGACGATCCCTTCAAAGCGGTGCACGGAATCGTTCAGGTTGTAGCCACAGAACAGGAGCAACAGCGCGGCCATGCTCCACTGAAACAACCGCTGGTATGTCTGAGGCTTCTCCCCCATTTACTTCAGCAGGAGCATCTTGCGGGTTGAGACAAAGTCGTTCGCTTCAAGCCTGTAGAGATACAATCCGCTTGCCATATCCTGCGCGGAAAAACGTGTTGTGTACCACCCGGCAGACTGGACTTCATGAACCAGGGTTTTCACTTCTTCACCCAGCATGGAATAGACCCGAATCGTCACCATCCCCTCGGTCGGGATGCCATACCGAATCTCCGTTGCAGGGTTGAAAGGATTGGGGTAATTCTGCTCGAGCGTGTATACACTCGGAACAAGATCCTCACCTGCTGTGACATCGACGGTGAGGGTCCCTTCTCCTCTCACGAATATCTGCTGGTCTCCGCCCGTCGCGTTCGAAACAATCACAAGAGTGTCCGTGTAGGACTGGACGGCGACAGGGCTGAACCAGATCGAAAGGGTATCGGAGCTTCCCGGAGCGACTGTAAATGAAGTCCTTCCCGGAACAAACTGAGGAGTTCCGGCCGTCACGCTGGTCACCACAAGCGTGGCAGTTCCGGTGTTGGTCACCCTCACGGTATCCATGCGGACCTGCCCGATGAGAACCTCGCCAAACTCCACCAGTTCCGGATTGACACTCACCGATGCGACCGTGATGGAAAATGAAGCGTCACTGATATCGAGCGGGTTCCCGTCATCTCCATCGCTGACCCGGACAAGAGCCGATTCCACCGGGTTATCAGGAATCACCCAACTGTACATCCCTGATGAGGCCGTGACGCCGGCGGCAATCATCTCCCACACGGAACCTCCGTCCGTGCTGTACTCAACATCAACCGTAGTGACGTTGTTCGACGTCCAGCGAATCTCCTCAGTAGAGCCGACCTCCCACGATTCCCCGCCGTTCGGGCTTAAGAGAACAAGTGCCTGGGCATTCGATGTCGGCATGGTATAGGTCGCTCTCAGCTTCCATACTCCACCACTCTGCTGTGCGAAGAACGTCCCGCGGTCGTACGCGTAGTAGCCGTAGTTCGATCCATTATTGTTCACCGAGGTAAAAGAATCCCCGCCGTCTGTCGAAATAAAGGAATCTCCGGAACCGTAGGACCCGTAGACAATCACGTTCGGATCATCCTTCGATACGTCGGTTCCCCACGAAGAGCTTGTGGTCGCCACAGAGGTCCAGGTCTTCCCGAAATTCTGGGTTCTCATCACACCGCCGGAACTCCAGGCGGTGGCGAACGCCTCACTGTTGCGGTGCCGGGAGATCGAGATCATCGGGATTTCCGACCCGCTCACACTGTAAATCATTGTGAAGGTTTTGCCATAGTCTTCCGAACGCCACATCTGACCTGAGCCGCTTCCGGTAATACCATCTCCCACATAGACGATGCTGTTGCTGTCAGGGACGATGACGATATCGCAGGGACTCCTGAGACTGCTCACGGAGAGCGTGTCCCAGGTCGCTCCAAAATCAAATGACCTGTACAGAACACCATCCGAGCCGACCGCATCGGCTGCAAAAAGCAGTGTGTCAGGGTTGTTGGGGTCGCGTTCCAGAGGCATTCCGTAGCTGGTGAAATTCCGGACGATGGTGGAGGTCCACGTCACACCGCGATCGGTCGACCGCCGGATATGATCCCCGCCTCCGGTAAACGCCGCGACCCACAGGTTGGTATCCTTTGGAGAGATATAAAATGAGTGAGTCGATCCGCTTCCGGATGAAATGTTGGCGGTTTGTACCCAGTTTTCGCCGCGGTCACCGCTCATGTAGACAAACCGTCCGAGAGCGGCATAGATATGGTCTTTGTTCCACGGATTCACTTCAAGCGTATTGCCGATCGAGCTTGTAGAGGTCAGCCTCTGATTCCACGACCGGCTTTCCGTCGTCCCCTGGGGATAAGTCCAGGTCGCGCCGCCGTCCGTCGTCCGAATGACAACATCGCTCAACGCTGCACAAGCCCAACCGTTGAGGGCATCGTGAAAATAGATCGAGCTCAGGGGAGTCTGAAGCGGATGGACACCCCAGGTGAACGAAGCGGTGCCGTTCACGGTCTTCCTGATATAACCCCCGCCGCCGGTAAAAAATGCAGTGTCGGCTGAGATGACATGTACACCAAAGACATCGGATCGTGTATCGGTGGTGAGGTCATCACCGGTCCAGCTCGCTCCGCCGTCAGTCGATCTCCGGCAGAACCCGTCCTGTCCCGCGACATACAATACCGAACCGATACCGTGGACAGCGTGGAGATCGGAAGACCATGCCGGGTTCGGGATCAGATCCCATGTGGCCCCGACATCATCCGACTTCACCACAGTTCCGG
>JAOUDE010000282.1 GCA_029859455.1 Ignavibacteria bacterium
CGCCATTCTGACTTCAACGGAGTTCATCTCCTTCTCCACTTTCTTCACTTCATCCTGTCGTCCCTTCAGATCGATTTCGTTGAACTGACGCTGCAGGTCTTCCTGAACCCGCTTCATTCCGTTCGCTTGGATCTCCAGGTCCGCGATCTCTTCCCTCAGCTGATCAATCTGAGCCTGCTTTCCAAGGCTGCCACCTTCATCCTTCTTGCTGCTGCCGCCGACAGTCATGCCGGCGCCTGACAGCAGTTCACCATCAAGTGTGGCACAGGTAATCCCGACGGTCCGGTTCAGAACGTCGGCCGCTACCTGACGGTTCTGCACCACGAGGACTCTGTCGAGGATCGAATGAAACATTTGCCGGTACTTGTCAGGACAGGTCAGGAGATCGGACGCCCAACCGCGCACTCCTTCGATCCGGGGAGCCGCGCCGAACCGCTTCACCTCCGGGATCCTGTCCAGGCAGACGAATCCTGCCTTCCCCTGATTCCGCTGTTTCAGTTCATTCATCGCTGAAACCGCGCCCTGGTAGGTATCAGCCACAAGCATTCCGGCAAATGAACCCAGTCCGGCATGGATAGCGGGACGAAGAACGTGATCGGTCACCGCGACATCGCCGACCGTAACAGGTTTTCCGAATGGACCATCCGGGCGGGATGCCAGGTAGCGGACGCCGTCCGAGAGCCCCTCACTTGTTTCCACCAGGCCCTCGAGAAACTCCAGCTTAGCCATCCTGTGCTGGAGTTCTCCGCGAACCTGCAGCTCGTTGGCATGAACTACTTCTTTGTTGTCCGCCAGCTCCTGGCGGGATTTCTCAGTATCGTAGTAACTCACCTCGGCGTCGGCAAACAAACGACGCAGCCTCCGGTCCTCTTCCCGAAGACGCGTGATCTCCTCGTCGAGACGGACGATTTCACCTTCATAGGCGGTAATGTCCTCAGCTGAGCGGGCGATGCGCCCCTGGACGTTTTCGATCCTGTTCTTCTTCTTGTCCTGCTCAGCCTGTTCTCTGGCGATTTCCCCGACCATGACGATGGTCTGATCGGAAAGAGACTGGAGCTCCGTCCTCTTCTGAGACAATTTGGCTTCGAGCACGGAGAGGAGGTTGCGTGCATCTTCCAGATCCTTCCGGGCGAGCAGTTCTCCTGACCGGCACTCGTCAATTCTTGCCATCAGCGTGCCTCTCCCCTCCCTGAGGCGGGCTTCCTCCCCGGCCAGCGATGAAATCTGCTCCTCGCACCGCTGAGTTGTTTCCTCCAGCGCCCTCCGACGTTCCGACGCAACCAGCATCCGCTGCCGCACCGTGTTTAACCGTTCACGCTGGAGGCTCACTTCACGCTGAATCTCTGCAAGGCCGCTTTCCTCCCCGGCGATTCCCGTTCGAAGTTCCTCCAGTCGTTCCTCATCGAGGTTAAGTGTCCCGTCGATATGGACCCGTTCGCCGCGCAGCGTTTCGAGCCTTTCGAGCAAGGGAGCCCGGCGCGCATTCAGATTGGCAAACTCGCGCTCCATGAGATCGACTTCCATCGATTGAAGCTGATCCCGGACATCATTATACTGTCCAGCCCGTTTCGCCTGGCGCTCCAGACTCGACACCGCCTTCTGAACCTCGGTCACAATGTCGTTGACACGGACGAGGTCCGACTGAACATTCTCCAGCTTCCGGTACGCAGCCTTTCGGCGGTGTTTGTATTTGGTCACTCCGGCGGCCTCCTCGAAGAGGTGGCGACGCTCATCGGTCTTGTCACTCAGAATCGATTCCACCATCTTCAGCTCGATCACCGAGTAGGCGTCAGCGCCCATCCCCGTGTCCATGAAGAGCGTCTGGATATCCTTGAGACGACATGGAATCTTGTTCAACAGATACTCGCTCTCTCCGGAGCGATACACTCTTCTTCCGATCGTCACCTGCGTGTAATCGGATGGCAGGACCCCCCGGGTATTCTCGATGACCAGCGAGGCCTCCGCCATTCCAAGCGGCTTCCGCCCCTTCGTCCCGTTGAAAATAACATCTTCCATCTTTTCGCTGCGCAGCGCGCTGTAGCGCTGCTCCCCCAGCACCCAACGGATCGCATCAACAATATTCGTCTTCCCACAACCGTTCGGTCCAACGATGGCTGAGATGCCACTGTCAAAGCCGAGCGCAGTCCGGGCAGCAAACGATTTGAATCCTATGATTTCCAGTTTGGATAGATACATAGTTCGTCTTCCGTCAGTAAGAGGTACTTGCGACGTTGTACAGGAACCTCAGATACTCAGAAGCTGATTGAGAATAATCGAGAAGAAAGTATCCCAGGAGAAGAACTCCGGCCAGCGATGACAGACCGAACAGGTACACTTTGGGCCGGTAGATATCCGCCACGACGGCGCTTCCCTTGTGAACCCGCAGGACGGTCCACGCCAGTAGTACGCACACCAGCACGCCCGACGGAACGGCGTATTCTCCGTTCTCGAGAAGCCGGAACAGGATCATCCCGACCGGAATCAGAAACAAAAGCGGCACGGTCGCCCACATCGTGAGCGAGTATGCATGGTAGGGAAAGAGCCTCGATTTGAACAGCCTCGCCGCGAAGAAGACAAGAAACGCGGTTCCAACCATCAGCAGGAAGAACACAGCGGCTGAATAGAGAATCAGACGGATGGGGTCGAGAATCAGTCCGATTACAAATTCCTTGACGGCATCTGACGGCAGGAGGAACGAGAGCGCTGCATCCACAACCCAGCTTTCCCTTGCGTGGTAGAGGGCTGTCGAAGCGACAATGGCCAGGGCAGATGAAGCGATCAGTCCGACAACGGTGGAATGGAATACCGACACGCCTCGCTGATCTCTGATATCAGAAAAGAAATTGTATGAATTCATCAGGGAACGATTCACGCTTTCCCGGAAACGCCTGTCGGAATTATACAGATACGCCGTTCCAATTAGCAGGACGAGACCCCCGAGAACATAGACGATCGGTGCCGTCGAACTGTAGTTGCCGGCCGGAAGGGCAACGTATTTCTCACCCCGGAACACAGAACGGACCGCATCGAGCGCAAGCCGTTTTTCCCGGCGGTGGTTGACAAGCCCCATCGTCAGCATCCATGGATCGCCGCTGGCCACCGTCAGCACAGGCCGATCGGCCCTCCAGTCGTTGAACGACCATACAAACGCACCGTCATATTCCTGTTTCCTGATATCTTCCATCCGGTGGAGAAGGAACCTCGCCTGGGCCTCCTGGGAATGCGGATCGCTGTAACCATTCCGGTTGGAATGCTGAACCTCCCGCCCGAACTTGCTGACGATGACAGGTTTCTCCGGATGCATCTCCTTCCATTCCGCAAGCCTTTCCCTGAATGAGGGTGGATCGCTTGTGTACAAATCGATAGCTGCAATATCGATCAGGTCGCTGCATACATCCGCGGAATACATGACAGAAGAGTAGTACACCGGCCGATTGTCCAATCTCCGCGCGAGCGTAGCGATGGAGTCGACAAACCGTCTGGTCATTGTATCGGATGTCTCAAAACCCTCACCGATTCCCCAGGAAAGAACAGACACATGGGTCCGATCCCGTTCGATCATCTCCTTCATCATGTTCATGGCAAGCTGTACATAGTACTCGTCCTGAAGGACCGATGACGGCACAAATGAGACCGGCAATTCAAGCAGGGCGAGCAGCCCGTATCGGTCGCACAGGTTCAGCATGTACGGATGAGGAGGATGGTGTACAAACCTGACGGCATTCGCGCCGAGTGATTTGATCATCACGATGTCTTGTTCCATCTGCTCGAAGGGGAGCGAACTCCCCCAGGTCGGATGGTCCTCATTCCACACAACCCCGTTCAGCCTCAGCGGCGCTCCATTCAGGGAAATGTGGCCTCCGGCGATGCCGATCGTCCTGACACCGTGGTTCAGATTGAACTGGTCAAGGATCGTCCTGTTCTTTCCTTCCCGCTCGACCAGAAC
>JAOUDE010000283.1 GCA_029859455.1 Ignavibacteria bacterium
CCGACGGAGATCATTCTGCCAACGCCGAACGGAGTTTTACCGCCAGAAACAAGAAACACCCCGCCTGATCACATCAAACGGGAGCTCCCCGCCGGCTGCCCACCGGAGAACATCATGGGCATTGGGTCATCGCTTCAACAATTTTTCGGGTTCACCCGACGGGAAATGGGAGCAATTCTGTTCCTGAGTGCAACATTCTCCGCCGGACTCCTGCTGAGATGGCTTGAATCTCAGCCTGTTTCAGATCCTGCCCGGTTCGACTATTCCACGGAAGACAGCACCTTTGCCGCACTCTCGCGCAAGCTGCTGTCCCCTGCCCGGGAGTCGGCAGAGCGGTCACCTTCCACGAACAACACAGTACAACAGCTCCTGCCGGGATCGATTGATCTCAACACGGCAACAAAGAATGAACTAACGCAACTCCCCGGCATCGGAGACGCATACGCAGAACGAATAATCACCTACCGGGAAACCGCTGGAAGATTCCGCTCGATCGACGAGCTGGTCAAGGTCAAGGGTATCGGCCGGAAAACACTTGAACGGGTCCGTCCGTTTCTTACCATTCATGAACAGAAATGAGGCGGAAGACACGATTCACCATTCACGGCCCCTTTTCCCCCCGTCACTTCGTGTTGAGCCGCCTTGACACCGATGCATGATTTTCGCATATTGGCGCTACTGATTAACCCTCTCCAGGGGACACTCCATGCCTCACGCTGAAACAATCCTCGGTCTGGCATTCGCTACCACCCGCGTCCAGGCAGTTCTTCTCAGACATGATGGTCCAACACCGACCCTCCTTGCTCTTGATGAGTGGACGAACACGATTCCGTTCGGCACCAGGGAACATGAGAGCGGAGTAAGAACCTTTACCGATCATCTCAAATCCTTCATCACGAAGGCGGGTGTCCAGCCGGATTCCGCCTCGGCCGCCCTCGGGAGCGAGCAGACGTTCATTCTGACCCTCCCTTTCGAAGAAGGAATTTCCCGGCTTGAGCGCAACGACCATGTCCGCTGGGAAATCGGTCAGTACTTTCCTGACGCGAACCCGGGAGATTTCGTTACCGACGTTCAGCCGATTACGAACAACAAGATCGACAAGTGGGTCAAGTCGATCAGTGTTTCCATCCGAAAACAGGATGCAGACCTGATCAAAGAGGTCATAGGGGAATTAGGGCTCGGCCTCAAAGTGATTGATGTCGATCACTTCAGCGCGGACACAGCCCTGCGATATAACTACCCGGACATTGCCAAGAAGTACATGGCGCTGGTCGGGATCAAGGAAAACAGGGTTGATGTGAGCATCCTCCGCAATGGTGTTCTGGAGTCGTACTCATACCACGCCGTCACGTCGAACCAGGAGATTTCCACCTGTATCAGCTCTCTTCCCGAGTACCATCGCGGCCTCTATTCCCTCTCCGCCTACGGGCCGTTCCTTGACACTGATCTTCTCGGAAGAATCCGCCGTGAGTCCAGTCTGCTTGTCGAAGCGTTGAACCCGCTTCGCCATATCGATGTTGCAGATTCTCTGCGCCTCGAGGAAACCGTCAGCCTTCCCTCCTACCGATTCGCCACTGCTGTGGGTGTCGCCCTCCGCCGGGATTAGCGTTGAGGGTGATCAGCGGTGAATTCCGCGGCCGGCGCCTTCACACTGTTTCAAGTCGTTCCGTCCGCCCCGCAACCGACCGGGTCAAGCAGTCTCTGTTCGACACGCTGACAACCAGGCTCCCGCTTGAAGGCGCCGATGTTCTGGACCTCTACGCAGGAACCGGCTCTCTTGGAATCGAGGCTCTGAGCCGAGGCGCGCGTAGCGCAACATTCGTCGATTCCGGACCACAGGCGATCGAATGTATCAAAAAGAATATCAGCCTCATCAGAGCCGGGAGCAGGGCGACCGTGGTCCGGATGGACGCAACCCGTTACATGACTGACCGCGGGGGTCAGTTCGATCTGATCTTCGCCGATCCGCCGTACGAGTACTCGGGAACGGGGGCGATCCCGCGCCGAGTGTTCACCCAGAAACTTCTCCGTCCCGGCGGCTGTCTCTTGATTGAACACACAAAAAACGTGATCTTTGAGGATCATCCGTCGTACGAAAAGAGCCTGACGAAACAATTCGGCAGCACGCTGGTCTCTTTTCTGGTTCACATGACAGAGTGAAAGGAACTCATGCCGCACCGCACTGCGATCTACCCCGGAACGTTCGATCCGATTACCTTCGGTCATATTGATGTGATCCGGAGAGCAACGGCGTTGTTTTCGAAAGTGATCGTCCTTGTCGCCCGGAATACATCGAAGACACCCCTCTTTACCGCTGACGAGAGGGTCGCCATGATCAATCGGATCTTTCGCTCCAACAAACAGGTCAGAGTCGACAGTTTCGACCAGCTTCTCGCCGCCTATGCGCGCCGCCATAATGCGTTCGTCATCATTCGCGGGCTGAGGGCAATTTCTGACTTCGAGTACGAATTTCAGATGGCGTTGACGAACCGCAAGATGGACAGGAAGATTGACACCGTATTCCTGATGCCGGATGAGAGGTATACCTACCTTAATTCGTCGATTGTCCGGGAGATTGCGAGGGTCGGAGGAGATGTCGCCGATTTCGTTCCGGCATCGGTCCGGCGGCGCCTGATCACAAAAATGAAACGCCAGGGGCGTAAGGCAGGAAGTACCATAAAGAGAAAGTGATCGGACACCAGCATGCCAACATATTCATACCAGTGCCGTGAATGCGGACATCAACTGGAGGAATTCCAGCCGATCACAGCCGAACCGCTCGTACGGTGCCCGTCATGTGACAAGGACGGGCTCGAGCGGACCATCGGAGGAGGGGGGGGATTGATTTTCAAGGGATCAGGCTTCTACCTGACCGATTACCGAAAGGAGTCGGGGAAGGAGAAACCTGCTGCAGCCAAGACCGACAAGAAGGGAGAAACGAAAGATACTTCACCGAAGCCGTCCGGCGGGGAAAAACCGGCGAAGGAATGAAAAACGGCATTCCAGCACTTCCTGGAATGCCGTCTCCGGCTGATATGCCTGTTCGAGTCTATTCTTGGTGATACTCGCGAATCTCTGACACCGCGAAAGCATCATCCTTCATCATTCCCTTCACAGCAACCATCATTCCCTTTTTCGTCTCGCTCTTCTGGATCAATTCCATCGCCATCTTGTCACCGGCATCGTCAAACTTGTAGTACGTACCGTTCGAAAAAACGCCAAAACCGCTCTCGGCGCAACCCTCCTCAAGAGCACAGCCCTTCGTGTGCATCGATGCCGCCTTCATCGGATCGTCTTTCTTCGCCATCCCCGAAGCGCACATGGCATCAACAATATAACCCTTCATTTCCGCACTCTTCATTTCCGCACTCTTCATTTCCGCACTCTTCATTTCAGCACTCTTCATTTCAGCACTCTTCATTTCCTTCGCGTCTTTCTTCGCGTCTTTTTTTGCGTCCTGTGCCACCGCGGGAACGATGAGCATCAGTCCGAGACAAAGGATACCAAGCGTCTTCAACATAGTGTACTCTCCTTGAATCTGATTTGGTGGATAAGGGACAACAGGAATTTGATCATGGTCACACACCTATAACACGCTGGAAGGCTGTCAGGTTCCTCCATCTTTCTGATAGCGGTCCAGCCGGAACGTTTCACCGAGGTAGAGCTTCCGCGCTTCAGGGTCGTTGGCGAGCGCCTCGGAAGTGCCTGCTTTCAGAATTCTCCCTTCAAACAGGAGGTACGCCCGGTCGGTGATCGAGAGTGTCTCGTGGACATTGTGGTCGGTCACAAGAACCCCTATTCCCCGTTCCTTCAGCCCTGCGACGATCTTCATGATTTCCTCCACGGCGATCGGATCGATCCCCGCAAACGGCTCATCGAGCAGAATGAATTTCGGGTTGGTTGCAAGAGCCCTTGCTATTTCCGTCCTCCGCCGTT
>JAOUDE010000284.1 GCA_029859455.1 Ignavibacteria bacterium
TCCGTTTTCTCTCCCAATTTTAACTCTGAATCTTCGTGAAAGTTCTGCACAGCTGGTTGCAGCGATATATCTCCTTCCGGTTTACGCCTGAGGTTCTGGCTGACAGGCTCGGAATGCTCGGCCTTGAAGTCGAATCCATTCAGCGTCCCGGAGAACAGTACGATCGCTTCTTCGTCGGCAGGGTATTGAGCGTCGAAAAACATCCGAACGCTGACCGTCTGACCGTCTGCCGGGTCGCCCTCAGAGGATCGACCATCCAGGTGGTCTGTGGTGCACCGAATGTTGCTGCGGGGCAGAAGGTCGCTGTCGGTACCACTGGTGCGGTTGTTCCCAGGAACCAGCATGATCCTGAGGGAAAACCCTTCGTTCTCGGGCCGACGAAGATCCGGGGCGTGGAATCACACGGAATGATATGCTCGGCGTATGAGCTCAACCTTGGAGATGACGCGGACGGGATTGTGGTGCTGGACTCCGGCGCCCGGACCGGAGTGAGCCTTGCCCGTTACCTCAAGCTTGATGATGTGACGTACGATCTTGAAGTAACGCCAAACCGACCTGACTGGCTGGGACACTTTGGGATTGCCCGTGAGATCGGTGTTTTGACGGGAAGAAAAGCGGCCCTCCCGGCGGTCAAGATCCGGGCAAGGTCGGCACCCCCCCCCGTCAAAGTCCGCGTAGAAGACAAGGTTCACTGCAAGAGATTCGCTGTCCGCGTGATCGACGGCGTCGGGGTGACCCAATCGCCGGAGTGGCTGCAACAAGCGCTGAAAGGGGTTGGATTACGCCCGATCAACACGATCGTCGACGTGACGAACTATGTCATGATGGAAACGGGGCAACCGCTGCATGCCTTTGATCTCTCGACGTTGAAAGGCCGGACGATTGTGGTGAGGCAATCAGGAGACGAACACCCGTTCGAAACCCTCGATGGAAAAACCGTTCAGCTGCCAGCGGGTACTGTGATGGTGTGTGACTCGGAGCGGGAGGTTTCGATTGCTGGGATCATGGGAGGCGCCAACTCGGAGATCAGCAGCGAAACAACTGCTGTGGTTCTTGAAGCGGCGTGGTGGGATCCGTCGAGCATCAGGAAGTCAGCCCGGGCGTTGGGACTGAGCACCGATGCTTCTTTCAGGTTTGAACGAGGCATAGATCCTGATATGATCCCGTATGCCCTGGACCGGGCGGCCTCTCTGATCATGGAAACATCAGGAGGAACGGCTACCGGAAAGGGAATTGACCTTTATCCGGGACGGAGGCGGCGTCCACGTGTTGTACTGAGAACCGCCAGGGTGAACCAGGTTCTGGGCACGGCGCTCCGGACCTCAGAAATCGCGAGACTCCTCACTCCCCTTGGGCTGAAGAAGGTGGGTGGAAATCAGCTGAAGCTGATCTACAGCATCCCCGGATATCGAACCGATCTTGAGCGGGAGATTGATTTGATCGAAGAGGTCGCCCGTGTCTACGGGTATGACAGGATTGAAGAAAAGACCGTGGCATCGATCGCAATGGGTTCCACCTCTGCAGCGGGAGATTCCGATTCCTTGATTCGCAATGCCCTTGCGGGGAGGGGGTTCCGCGAGATCCTCAGTATCCCTCTTGTTGAACGCACACAGGCATCATGGCAGGGGAAATCCCCTGTCGAAATCCTCAATCCTCTGAGTGCCGACATGAACAGCCTCCGGACAAGCCTGGTACCGGGGCTCCTCTCAGCGATCGCACGGAACATCCGTAACGGAAACAGCCACCTCAGGTTGTTTGAAATCGGGCATCTGTTTGCAAAAGACACTGTCTCAGAAAACAACCTGGTTGATGGTTTTGAGGAGGGGTCTTATGCAGCACTGGCAATGACCGGCCTTGCCTCACAGACACACTGGTCTTTCCCCGATAGAATGGTGGATATCTTCGATTTGAAGGGAGAAATGCAGAGTTTCCTCCGTGCGGGAAAGCTTGACAAGTGTCGCTTTATTTCTTATCGTACCAGCGATTCTTTAGTTGACGACACTCTAGCCATTGAAACGCATGGCGCTAGGGTCGGATACCTTGGGAAAGTTCGGCATGACCTTCTCAAGGCCTTTGATATTCAACAGGAAGTCTTTGTTGCAGAGTTTGCAACAGACCGGCTTCGGCCACGGAAGCTGCAGGGATTTGAAAAGTTTTCACGGCTTCCAAGAGTTCGTAGAGATGTCGCGTTTATCCTTGATGCCGAAGTCAAGTCGGAAGATGTCATCGACGTACTCGGATCGGCATCATCCGGACTCATCAAACGGGTCGAACTGTTCGATTTGTACGAAGGGCAACAGCTTCCCGCAGGTAAGAAGAGTCTTGCTTTCTCTCTTGAACTTGTACCTGAGGAGCGAACGCTGACAGATGTCGAGATCGAGCTTGAGGTCAAACGGGTTGTTGCTGAAGTTTTGAAAAGATTCGATGCACAAATGAGAACCTGAATTGATGAGCAGGCACTAGAGCGCTGTGGATGTGAAGGATCCAAATACAGAGACTGACTTGCCCACCCCGGAGGAACGTCTCGAGGAGTTGTTCCAGAACCTCTGGGATAAGGTAAGGGAGGCAGGCGAGACGATTGCGTCTCTCCGGAGTGAGAGGGAGGACCTTCGCCAGAAACTGAACAGAGCCGAGACGGATCTTCACCTGGCACAGAAAGAGCTCGCAGGACAAAAGAAAGAACTGGTGGATCGGGAAACCCGGATCCATACGATTGAACAGGAAGCTGCCCGGAACAAGGGAAAGATCCTGAGTAACGGCGAGAAAGAAGCGCTCGTTGCAAGGGCGAAGGAATTGCTGGCACGGATAGAAGGGTATCTCTGACGTCCGGCATGTTTGAGGCGACAAACAAAACCCAGGAAGACAGACCCACACCTCCATGGACAAAGACAGAAAGAGCATAAGGGTAAAGATCTTCGGATCAGAGTATCCTCTGCGCGGTGACAGCGAGGAATTCACCCGGAAGGTTGCTTCTTATGTTGACGAGATGATCAACTCGATTCATGACAAGATTCCGGAGCAGCCTACCCTTACTGTGGCGGTTCTTTCGGCGCTCAACGTAACCGAAGACTATTTCAAGGAGCGTGAGAAGGGTGAGCAGGCACGCGAGAGGGTGGAAGCTGAAGTTTCGAAGATGACTGAATTCCTTGATACCTGTCTGAAGGAGCAATAGCTCCTGCTCCGGTCGGAGCCTGAACGTTCTTTTCAATTCCTGTTCTTTTTGATGCCAGCTTGGTAGTAATCCGCACTGGCAGCCGTCTCAAACACAAAAAAAGAATCAACACAAACAATCAGGGAGCTCAACTCATAGAGCATTGATTGCGAACCGGAGCCTTGCGATAACACCCTTTCGAGGGTCGAGCGAGGAAGATGGTGGCAAGACATGTTCAGGTGGGCACCCACTGTGTCTTGAGAGAGGTTCTTTTCTAGACCTTTGGTACGGCTGTTTTGTGCGGATTTTTTTATGCGATCCATGAACGAATAAGGAATGAGGCGGAGGATACATGTTTTCAGGGACAATGATCCTGGTTGGGTTGCTCATCGCAGCAGCTGCGTTCCTTGGGGGCTGGTTTGCCAGTTCCAGGCTCGCGCAGAACAAGATCACGTCCGCGAAGGAGATGGCAGGGAAAATCGTCGCAGATTCCGAGAAGGAAGCGGAGACGCTCAAACGCGAAAAGCTGATCGAGGTGAAGGACGAGTGGTACAACAAGAAGAAGGAATTTGATTCGGAGGTACAGTCGAAGCGGTCCAAGCTCCAGGCGCAGGAAAAGGCACTGGAAGAGCGTGAGGTGAACATTGATCGCAAGGTCGAGCTTCTGAATCGAAAGGAGCGGGATCAGGTCTCGATCCGCAAGGAACTGGATGAAAAGGCGACAGCTAATGCGTTGCGTCAGAAGGAGCTGGACAGTCTGATTCAAGACGAAAATATCCGC
>JAOUDE010000285.1 GCA_029859455.1 Ignavibacteria bacterium
GGCGAGCCCGGGTACCTGGAGATCGGGGGGCACACCTGGAAAATGCACTGGGACGCAGACACTCCGGGAGATCCGGACGACGATGTTGAAAACGTTACAGCGTGTGCCAGTTGCCACGGCCCGCTCGACTCGTTCGATGATGTCAGGGCAGCATGGGACTACGATGGTGACGGAACAATCGAGGGGGTCCAGAGCGAGGTTCAGGGAATGCTGACGAATCTGGCACTCCTTCTTCCACCGGTCGGTGTCGATGAGGTGACGGTCGATTCCAACTACACGGTACGCCAGCTCCAGGCCGCATACAACTACTTGTTTGTAGTCAACGACGGAAGTTTTGGCGTTCATAACGCGAAGTATGCTGTCAACCTGCTCGGATACTCAACCAGTATCATTACAGGTGTGCCTTGGAATCCTCAGGACGAGGTTCCTGTGAGCTATGCTCTCGAGCAGAACTATCCGAATCCATTCAACCCGCTGACGAACATCAGCTTCTCGCTGCCGAAGCAGGAGCATGTGCGTCTCGATGTGTATGATATTCTCGGAGGACATGTTACCACGCTCGTGAACGAACAGCGAATGCCGGGCAACTATCAGGTCACATGGGGTGGAACCGGTGAGAACGGTGTCCCGGTGGCCTCCGGAGTCTACCTGTACAAGATTCAGGCGGGCAAATACACCTTGACAAAGAAGATGGTTTTGCTTAAATAAGCCATCAGTCCTGTGGGACGCCCGTTCATCGTCGGGCAAACCTCCGGAGATGAACCGGGCGCCCCGTTGTGTTACTCTCAATGCGCCACTCACTTCTGCAGGTTATAGGTCTTCCATGAACTCTGACACTAGGATGATCTCTTCCGTGCCGCAGATTCTGTTCCGATGCTCAGCCGTCCTGTTCCTCTGCCTGCTCCTGCTTGTCAGTTCATACGATTCACATGCACAACTCGTGAACGGTCGTCTCGTCAGCTCGCTGTACACCTGGGAGCAGTTTGATACGGTCGACGTCTCGAGGTCGTATGCACGAGGTATGCAGTCCCTGCTGCTCGACGTGAGCGAGGGCTCCCTCAGCCTTCACACTCATCTTCAGGTGGCGGGAACACTCAAGAAAACGCTGGATGAAGAGGCTGATTTCAGGTCGTACTACATGTATCTCAAAGTACGGGACATTGCCGGAGTGGTGGACATTTCGTTCGGCCGCCTTCCGTATTTCGCTGGTGTTGGGAACGGGACGCTGGACGGGGCCCTTGCAACGCTCCGATTTGCCGAAAACCGCGTGCGCCTGACCGCATACGGCGGCGCACGGACTCCACAGGAACTGACCCTTAACGGATGGGGGTCCCTCGACAAGAACTTCGTCACAGGGGGGCAGATCCTGGCGTTGTTCGACCAGGCACGTGTCGGTCTGAGCTATGTCAATCGGCAGCGCGAACGGGCTCCGTACTGGACCCTCCGGGCGGACTCTCTGTTGAACCCCGTGGAGACCTTCATCACGCCGGATGCCCTGAAGGAACAGTTCCTCAGTCTCGATGCCACATATCAACTCTCTTCGATTCGGCTCTACGGGCGGTATGACTATGATCTGTTCGGATCACAGACGCAGCGGGGCCAGCTCGGTGTGAGCTATCAGTTGACTGGACGGCTCAGTCTGAGCGGCGATTTTGTCCACCGCGCGCCCAGGGTGGCATATAACTCGTTCTTCGCCCTGTTTGCTGCGTCATCGGTCAATGAATATCAGCTTGGAGGAGACTACCGGCTCGACCCGTCATGGCGCGTGTTTCTGAGAGGGGCATTCGTGGACTACACCGACGATGAAAGCATTCGCTATTCGGTCGGGATCGCACACACATACGCTGGCATATCCTATCGTGGGTCGACTGGCTATGCAGGAGAGCAGAATTTCGTATCGGTCTATGGAGCCTACCCCCTGTTCGAGCGGAAAGTAATTCCGACCGCCTCAGTGACGTTCGGCTCCTATAAGCTGAGCGATACCGCTTCCCGGGACGATGCGATGGCAGTGGCCCTCGGTGCCACCATCCGTCCGATCCAGGTGATTTCGTTCGACCTGCAGGCACAGGCGATTTCGAATAAGATCGTTGATCAGGACTTCAGATTCTTCGGCAAGTTCACCTACTGGTTCTCTGAAACCTTGTCTCTCTTTGAATAACACGGCGACCATATGATCTACCGTTACCTCCTGCTTGCACTCTCCCTTGCGGTTGGAGTGGTACTGATGACACTCCGACAACCGAAGGAGGCCTCCGGTCTTTCCCCGGTGTCGGCCGGGGACGAACCACGCCCCGGTGTGAAATTCTCTCATCAGTTCCACGCCGAAGCGGGACTGGTCTGCACGGACTGTCATATGGGCGCAACGACGAGCATGCAATCCGCCGATGTTCTGTGGGCAGACCACAATGCCTGCATGTCCTGTCACGAGGAGCCGCTCGGGAATGAATGCGGATACTGCCACCTTGATCCGGCTAACATTCAGGAAGTTACCCCGGCCGAGAGAACGCTGCTCTTTCCCCACGCACTGCACCAAGAACTCGAATGCCAGGTCTGTCACTCCGGGATGGAAGAAAGGGTGGACTTCTCGATGGCTTCTCTTCCCGGTATGGAGACGTGCTATACGTGCCACAACAATGAGGTTGCGACCAACACGTGCGAGACTTGCCATATCGATTTTGTGACACTCATTCCGCTGGACCATCAGCATTCGGACTTCCGGCGGAACCATCGCGAGACGACACGCCTCGGAGGGGTTGAACAGAGTTGTCAGACATGTCACGTCGAGACCTTCTGCCAGGAGTGTCACCAGGGGGTGGAACTCAAGGCGTTCGGGGAGCGTGATCTGATGGCAGACCCGCGGCCGAAGATCTCCGTTCGCGACAATGCGGACCAGATGATGCTGCAGTCGACACACGAGCTCAACTACCGGTTTTTCCATGCGATCGATGCCCGGTCGCAGAAGGCGGAGTGCGAGAGCTGTCATGAACCGCAGAGTTTCTGCGCCGAGTGTCATGTGGGTGGAGGGAACATCAATCAGGCCCGCTTCAAGCCGGCGTCCCATGCTGTTCCGGGGTTCACGACGTTCGGAGCCGGTTCCGGAGGAGGGTTGCACGCGGAAGCAGCGAGGCGTGATATCGAGAGTTGTGTGTCGTGTCACGATGTTGAAGGACAGGACCCGACCTGTCTCGTATGTCATGCGGAGACCGGAAGAGTTCGGTAGGCCGAATAGTACACTCATTAGGTTCTTTTCGTTCGGAGGATTGAACATGATCAGGAATCTCACAACTTCGTTGCTTGGTATCATCGTTGCAGTGGCAGGGCTCGTCCTGTCCTCGGGATGTGAGGGACCACAGGGGCCTCCCGGTGAGGATGCCGGAGTAAGTTTTGACGGTTTTGCAGAGGGGATTCAGTGTGCAGACTGTCATACTTCTGATGTCGATACGGTTCACTTCCTGGCTGCGAGGCGGTATCAATGGGAGCATTCGCTCCACGCGACCGGGGGAACGATCGAACGGAATAGTGCCAACTGTTCCGGATGTCATACGACTGAAGGGTTTATTCAGCGTGAACGGGATGGGTGGGTTACTCAGGTCGCCGGCGATCAGTTGAACCCGAGTCCGGTCGGATGTTTTGCGTGTCATTCTCCGCACCTGAGAGCTGACTTTACACTCAGAAGAGCGGAGGCCGTCAGTATCGAATCCTTTGTTGCCGGAGTTCCGGCCGGGGTGTTCGACTATGGAAGTGGAAACCTCTGCGTTCAGTGCCATCAGACGCGAACCTCTTCTGCGATGAGCCCCATTCCGGATCCGGCCAGAACAGCATCAAGTGATACCATCAGCATCACCTCAAGCCGGTGGTATCCTCACTACGGTGTTCAGGGACAAATGCTGATGGGAACAGGAGGATTCC
>JAOUDE010000286.1 GCA_029859455.1 Ignavibacteria bacterium
GGATTTAGAAGTCCGCTTTCATTCAGTTTGTTCCGTTGCAAGAGAGCGCCCGGCACGTTCAGAATCTGACGACTGAATAGACTGACAACAGTCACCAGCTCTCCCGCCCTCTCCGGTTGACCTTTTCCCGCAATTCTTTCATATTCCCGGAAAGGAACTTTCATTTTGCAGTACGAACAGCCCCAGGTGTCAATCATGAAGCCATGTCGATTTCATCCTGTATCATAGTCGTTCTGCTTTGCGCATGTTCCTCGATTGGTGGGGGAGTCGACAGAGATATAGCGATCCAGTACCTCGCGGAAGAGAAACTCACGAAGGATCTCACAACATTTACATACCGGCTTAGTGTTGACCAGACGGAGCCGGGAGAAATGAAGATCTGGGTCAAGGAGTCCGGGAACGTCGTATGATATCTCGACCCGTTACTTTCGGCCTGGTTGCGCTCTTGTCTCTTCCCGTGTTTCCCGCCTGCGGGCAGGTCGGCTCGAGCGGAAAGCAGATCGTCCGGGTCCTGTTTTCATCCGCCGCGTTGCGGGGTAACCTGATCGGTGATCCGTCCGAGAGGGAAATTCTTGTCCTGCTCCCCCCTTCATACTACCGGACGACGGACCGGTTCCCTGTGGTCTACTATCTCCATGGTCTGGGTCGCGGGACTCTGGACATCTCGGCAGCGAAGGGATGTTCCGATCTTTCCTCGAATTGATGGAACAGCGTCAGCTCAGCGAAATGATCATCGTTGCAATTGACGGAACGACCGTTTTCGGAGGAAGCTACTACGCCGATTCACCGACGATCGGGAATTTTGAACGGTACGTGACCGAAGAGGTCGTTTCGCTGACGGATAGTCTGTTCAGGACTGTTCCGGAGAAGGGGTCACGCGCTCTTACCGGATTTTCGATGGGAGGACACGGTGCACTCAAACTGGTGATGAAGTACGCAGGCATCTACGCTCAGGTCGGGAGTCTGAGTGGAAGCCCGCTTTCGATGAGGTACAGGAAGTCGATCTACAGGAAGGCCCTCGCCGGTCACGCGATTCCAGGCTCAGTCAAAGACCTTACCGGAAATATCCGGTACGAAGAGAACTGGTCCCTCGCTGCGGCGTACGCAAAGGCCGCGGCCTTCTCTCTGAATCCCGGAAAACCTCCATTGTTTCTGGACCTGCCTTTCGGGAACTCACGGGACGATGAACGGGATCCTGTCTGGCAGAAATGGCTCGACGATGACCCGCTCTCACTCGTGTCAAGCCATAAAGAGGCTCTCGGGGGGATGGATCAGATCTACCTGGACCACGGAGAGGATGAAACAACGCTTGGGACCGAGGACTTCATCAGAGAACTGATCCGCTATGATATCGGCTTCACCCACTTCGTCTTCCGGGGTGATCATGTCGACGAATTGTTCCTGAGGCATGCCAGGATGCTGAGGTATTTCTCTGTGTTCTGGACTGGCGGAAAGTAACCGCCCCCTCGTGACTGAGCGTTCGGTGCTGATCCGCTTTTTGCTACCTCCGCCGCCGCGGTCGTTCCGGTCTCGCTTCCGTGACAGACATCGGTTTCCCGCCCAGGTCTTCCGCATTCAACCCCTGGATTGCTGCGGTTGCCTCCTTTCTGTCCGGCATTTCGACAAACCCGAACCCTTTGGACTGACGGCTGAACATGTCGCGAATGATCTTCACGGAATAGATCTTTCCGAACGGCTCGAATCGCTTCTGCAGCTCGTCATCGGTTGTTTCAGCTGCAAGGTTTCCGACAAATATCTTCATGATTCTCCTGAAAGAAGGCCAAATCTGGTGGATCTGTTAGAGTAATGCGTGGTCCTGGAAGGCTGCGGAGCCGGATTCTACGCTATTCACGCCAGTTTACCGGCGTTCACCACCACAACATACCAGAATCTCCTCCCAACCGCAACCGTCCGGATCCGGAGGGTTCGGTCATCTGACTTCCGCAAACTGCCCGATTCCTGTTTGAACCGGAGCGAAATTGACGTATATTAGACATGCTTGTTACCACGATTCCCATGTGGTTCTGCGAAGCACTTTCCTTGATTTATTACCTGGGTCTTTCCACCTTCCAGCTGGTCATTGGTACAGGGAATGCAAGAGGTCAGGTCTCACGCTGAGTGTCCCGACCCGACCTGGTTTTCATTTGGCAGAAGGAGTAGATTCATGCAACAGGAAGAACTGGATATCATCTCCTCAGAGCGATTTGAGGTGATCAAGAGTATGGAAGGATTCGTCGCTGAGCGGGTCGACACGTATCTGAAGCCTGTCAATGAGTGCTGGCAGCCCAGCGATTTCCTGCCCGAGACGGGGACGGAGGACTTCAGCGACCAGCTTCGTTCACTTCAGGAACGGGCTCAGGCGCTCCCCGAGGAGCTTCTGATTGTCCTGATAGGTGATATGATCACCGAGGAAGCCCTTCCGACCTATCAAACGTATCTGAACAGACTTGAAGGGATCGGCGATCAGACCGGCATGAGCGATTCCGGGTGGGCACGATGGAGCCGCGGCTGGTCAGCAGAGGAGAACCGCCACGGGGATCTGCTCAACCGGTACCTTTATCTTACCGGGCGGGTCAACATGCGGTCCGTCGAAACAACGATCCAGAACCTCATTCGGGATGGCTTCGATCCGAAAACCGAGAATGATCCCTATCTCGGGTTCATCTACACATCATTTCAGGAGCGGGCGACCCGGATCTCACACCGGAACGTTGCAACCCTTGCGAAGAAGGCGGGGGATGAACGACTCCATAAAATCTGCGGGATCATTGCGGGTGATGAAGCGAACCATGAGGCGGCGTACAAGGCTTTCATGACAAGAATTTTCGAGATCGATCCTCGCGGGGCAATCAGTGCGTTCGCGACCATGATGAAAAAGAATATCGCTATGCCCGGCGGTGCAATGTACGATGGCTCAGACCGGCAGATTTTCACGAAGTATGCAAGGGTCGCACAGCGCATCGGTGTGTATACGGTGGGTGACTACGCGGAGATCATCCGGGATCTTGTCAGGCACTGGAACATTGAGCGGATGAAGGGACTATCCGATTTCGCAGCCGAAGCCCAGGACTACCTCTGCTCCCTTGCGGAACGATATGAGCGGCTGGCGAAACGGGCGATCTCCGGAGGCACCCCGGCCTTCAGCTGGATACAGACCCCGGGCGGAAAATAGCTCCCCGTATCCTTGATCTTCTTTACAAAGGCCGCATTCCTTTCAGGAAGCGGCCTTTTGGTTTTCAGGGCGGTCCCGGCTCAGAAAGACGAACGGCAATGCGATGAGAGAGACGATTCCCATGATGGCGATGCCGGCCGGATAGCCGATCAGCGGAATCATCCGTCCTATCGTGAACCCGGACCATGATTCGCACAGATTCGTCACTCCCATAAACGCGCTGAATTGTGTCGCCCCCAGACGCGGATCTGTGAGATCCATGAAGAATGCATAGGACGACGCGGTGAAGAGCCCGATGCAGCAATAGACAGCGGTCAGAAGCACGAGGAGGAAATCCCCCTGAAGTCCCGGGCTGAAGTATCCGGCCCCCGCGAGTGCGAGGATGCTGAGCGCGAGGAGGACAAGGAAGAGGGCGACCGATCGTCTCCGGCCCAACCTGTCTGATGCGAACCCGCCGGCCAGGGCACCGAAGATCATTCCGCCGATCGCCGGGAACGAAAAAAAGAACCCCACCTGCGCGGTGGTCAGTCCGTGATCAATCATGAACGGCCCCGCGATTGCACCCACCGCTTCAAAGCCGGCTCCGCCGATCGCCGCAACGATGAGGCCGGACCAGACAGGCTTCTTCAGCACGGTCTGACGGGCGGCAATGAGAAATTCCCGCCATCGCAGGGACACACGTTCAACCGGTGACGCCGGCCCGAAGCCCGATGCTAAAGAAACCACGCCGGCGA
>JAOUDE010000019.1 GCA_029859455.1 Ignavibacteria bacterium
GGAACATCGTGATCCGCAATTCCGCGAAGCTGATCGCGCTCGCGGGCGGAGATGCACGGATGCTCCTGAACGGCTTTGAGACGGCGGTAAGCCTGGCGAGAGAGGAGGAGGATCACAGTCGGGTGATCGGGGATGAGGAGATCGAGGCTGCATTTCAGCGGAAGATGGTGAGGTATGACAAGGGAGGAGAGGAGCATTACAACTGCATTTCCGCCTTCATCAAGAGCATGAGAGGATGTGACCCCGATGCAGCGGTGTACTGGCTGGCGAGGATGCTGGAAGCGGGCGAAGATCCAAAGTTTGTTGCCAGGAGGATGATCATACTGGCATCTGAGGATATCGGGAATGCCGATCCGGATGCGCTCACCATCGCGACATCATGTTTCTCCGCGGTCGATGTCATCGGCATGCCGGAGGCGAGAATCATCCTGGCGCAAGCGGCGGCGTACCTTGCCTCGGCACCGAAGAGCAACGCAGCATACCGGGCGATCGAAGGAGCGATGAAGGATGTGCGTGAACTCCCGGACGAGCCGGTTCCCATGCATCTGCGGAACGCACCCACCCGGATGATGAAGGAAATCGGTTACGGTGCCGGATACCGGTACGGACATGAATTCGAGGGGCATTTCACCGAACAGCAGTATCTTCCGGACAACCTGGTGTCGCGCGTCTACTACTCCCCCTCCCGCGAAGGAGCCGAGAAGGATATCGGCGAACGCCTCAGGATGTGGTGGAAGGGAAAGAAGCCGTACCGATGACGGGGCGGCTGATTGCGTTACCGGCCTTCCTCGCCAGTATTCTGCTGGCTGCGCCCGCCGGGGCACAGGAGGGTGCCGCTCCCCCCGATACCAGCGCGGTTGCCCTGGTTGCACCGAACCCGTTCGATATTCCTTCCTCTGATACAACAGCCTCTGATTCCGTTGCCGGTGTCCTTTCCCCATCGGGGGTCGATTCGGTTGTCCGCTATTCTGCGGCCGACTCGATCGTTTTCTCCGTCCGGAGAAAAACCATGCATCTCCATGGTGGGAGCACGATCCGCTACAAGGAGCTCGGTCTCGATGCCGAGAAGGTCGACATCGACTGGACGGTTTCCGAATTGAATGCGTATGGAGTACCCGATTCTTCCGATACCACAGGGACCGGGTACAGGGGGCTTCCAACCATGAAAGACGGCGGTGAGACCTATGACGGGTCCCGGGTGTCGTATAATTTCAAGACAGGCAGGGGAAGAATTTCGCTTGCTGAAACGGAAATCGACGACGGCTTCTACTACGGAACCGCGATCAAGAAGGTCGATTCCGATGTCCTTTTCGTGGGTGAGGGGCGCTACACAACCTGCGAGCTCGACAACCCTCATTACTACTTCGGCAGCCCTGAAATGAAGGTAAAAGTGAAGGACGAGGTGGTCGCGCGGCCGGTCTACCTCTACGTCGATGATGTTCCGGTTGCCGCGCTCCCGTTCGGTGTGTTTCCGAGTAAGGGGGGACGGCGCTCCGGGATGCTGGCGCCGACGTACGGCCAGAACAGCAAGGGAAGATACCTGCGCGGTCTTGGCTACTACTGGGCGATGAGCGAGTATACCGATATCGATCTCCGGGCGGATGGTTACACGAACGGGAGCTGGGTTTTGCACTCCAATTTCCGGTACGGCCTCCGTTATGAATTCTCAGGAGGGATCAGCGGATCCTTCGGGAACACGTTTACCGGCGAACCGGGAGACCCATTCTATACCTCAGAGGATGTCTTCAACATGCGGGTCAATCATCACCAGGATATCGATCCCAGTTCAAAGGTCGATGTAGACTTCACATTCACCAGCGGGACGTACTATCAGAATACGAGTGTCGATTTCAACGAACTGCTCCGGCAGCAGATCATCTCGAATGCCACCTATCAGAAGTCATGGGAGGGGACCCCGCACAGCATGACGATCAACCTGAACCGGACGCAGGACCTTCAGACCGGCGCGATCAGTCAGATCCTTCCGGGAGTCGTGTTTTCGAGGAGTCAGACCTACCCGTTCCGGTCCGGGACCAGATCAGGAGCACCTGAGAAATGGTATGACTTCATTGGATTCACATACAACGGCCAGTTCAGGAATGTGGACAATAAGACGGTCGATAGCCAGACCGGTGAGGTTACGAAGACCGATGCCCGGGGAATACAGCATTCCCTCCCGATCAATGCCGGCTCAAAGGTCGGGTATTTCAACGTGACCCCGTTCTTCAGCTATACAGAGAAGTGGTACGACAGGTCGATTGACAAGAACGTCGATCCGACCGGCAGTGTGGTCACGACGGAAAACAGCGGGTTTCATTCTGTCCGCTATTTCGACACCGGCATCGCTCTCGGCACGAAACTGTTCGGAATCCTTCAGCCGGGGATCCTGGGAATCACCGGGGTCCGCCATCAGTTCAGCCCGTCCGTTTCGTATACCTACGCACCGGACTGGTCAAAACCATCGTTCGGATACTGGGGCTCATACACGGATACCTCAGGGACGGAAGTGCAGTACAACAGGTACGAACAGGAAGTCTATGGCGGCGCGCCGAGCGGGGAGCGGCAGTCGATCGGGATCCGTTTCGGGAATATCTTCGAGATGAAGACTGCGGCGAGCGATCCGTCGGAAGAGGAGAACAAGTTCCAGCTACTGAACCTGGATGTTTCAACATCCTATAACTTTGCGAAAGACAGTCTGAAGTTCGACGAGATCGGTCTCGGGTACCGGACGGCGATCGGGGAGCTGCTGAACATCGGCGGAAGCAGCCGGTTCAATCTGTACAAGTTCGATCAGACTGCGGGGAGGCGGGTTGACAAGTTTCTGCTGAGTGAGGAGGGACGGCTGGCCCAGTTGACCAGCTTTTCCGTTTCGATCGGCACAAAGCTGAGCGGTGATAAAATTTCGCCGAAGGCGGGTCCGAAGGAAGAAGCAGATTCGCTGAATCAGCAGACCGGGAGCGGCTATATCGGGGTCTATGACGAACCGAAGCCTGATTTCAGCATCCCGTGGCAACTCGATCTGACCTGGAACTTCAGCCAGAACCAGTCGAATCCGAACTTCGTGTCGAAAACGTCATCGGTCAACGCGGCCCTGAGCTTCAACCTGACCGACTTCTGGAAGATCAGGGCGAGCACAAGCTACGACCTGCTCAACAAGGAATTCGGCGCTCCGCTCATTACCGTGTACCGCGATCTTCATTGCTGGGAGATGAATTTCTCCTGGGTTCCGACAGGAAGCAACCAGCATTACCAGTTCGAAATCCGGCTCAAATCGCCGTTGCTGCAGGATGTAAAGGTGACAAAGCAGGAGAGCAGTTCAGGGGTGTTTTAGGAATGGAGTGACAACTCCGGCAACCTTCATCTGACCGGATAGACCAAATGGACGGGATAGACCGGATGTTCGTACTTTCAGTCTATGCGGTCCGTAGGGTCGGTTGTGTGCTTACGCGGTTTTCTTCTTCTCCCGGTACGCATACACCGGTTCTTTCTTCTTCAGGATCACATCTTTGGTGATGGTGCATCCTGATACATCCCGGCGGTCCGGCAGGTGGTACATGATGTCCAGCATCACTTCTTCCATGATCGATCGGAGAGCGCGGGCTCCGGTCCCCCGTTCGAGCGCCATGTCAACAACAGCCTTCAATGCCGCATCGTCGATCTCGAGGTCGACCTCTTCCATCTTGAACAGCTTCTTGTATTGCTTGACGATGGCGTTTTTCGGCTGTGTCAGGATATTGAACAACGCATCGCCGGAAAGGCTCGTCATCGGTGCAATCAGAGGGAGGCGGCCGACAAACTCAGGAATCAGGCCGAATTTCATCAGGTCTTCCGGCTGAACGAACGGGAGGTACATGTCGGCCCCGGCTTCCTTCTTGCCCCGGATATCTGCACCGAACCCCATCGGGTTCTGACTGACCCGCCGTGCGATGATCTTCTCGAGGCCGTCGAACGCACCGCCGCAAATGAAGAGGATGTTCCGGGTATTGATGTTGATCAGGCTCTGCTCCGGATGTTTCCTCCCACCCTTCGGAGGAACGCCGGCGACCGTTCCTTCAAGGATCTTCAGGAGAGCCTGCTGAACACCTTCACCCGACACGTCCCGCGTAATCGAGGCGCTGTCACCCTTTCGGGCGATCTTGTCGATCTCATCGATGTAGACGATCCCCCGCTCTGCACGCTCGATATTGTAATCAGCATTCTGCAGGAGGTGCACCAGTATCGTTTCCACATCGTCTCCGACGTATCCGGCTTCTGTCAGTGTCGTGGCGTCGGCGATCGCGAACGGAAGGTCCAGAACTCTCGCGAGTGTCTGTGCCAGGAGCGTCTTTCCGGTTCCGGTCGAGCCGATCAGGAGGATATTGGTCTTTTCCAGGTCGACATCATCGAGCTCATAGAACCGCTCACGCGCCTCGAGTCTCTTGTAATGATTGTAAACAGCGACGGAGAGACTCTTCTTGGCCACATCCTGACCCACTACGTAGTCGTCGAGAGCTTTCTTGACCTGAATCGGCGTGAGGAGACGGTCGGAATCCTTCCGGGCTGAGAACGCGGCGAGGTTGTTCCGGATGATGTCGATCGAGCTGGAAACGCAGATATCGCAGATATAGACTTCAGGTCCCGCGATGATGCTCTGCACCTCTTCCGGACTCCTGCCGCAGAAGGAGCACTTGATTTTCGGATTTCCCTTCTGACGCTGCACCATCAGTTACTTACTTCCCGTTTTCTTAACGAACACGTTGTCGATCAGTCCGTATTCCTTCGCTTCCTCAGAGGACATGTAGCGGTCACGGTCGGTGTCCTGTTCGACCCGGGAGACATCCTGGCCGGAGTGATCGGCGAGAATCTGGTTCAACCGTTTCTTGGTTTTCAGAATCTCGTCCGCCTGGATGCTGATGTCCGATGCCGTTCCCTGGACTCCACCCCACGGCTGATGAATCATGATCCGGGAATTCGGGAGACTGGACCGCTTCCCTTTGGCACCGCCCGCGAGAAGAACGGCACCCATGCTGGCGGCGAGGCCCATGCAAATGGTCGCCACCTCGGGTCTGATATACTGCATCGTATCGTAGATTGCAAGGCCGGCCGAGACCGATCCGCCCGGGGAGTTGATATACAGGTTGATATCCTTCGCCGGATCTTCCGATTCCAGGAACAGCAGCTGGGCAATCGTCAGACTTGCGACCGTGTCGTCAATCGGGGTGCCGATGAATACGATCCGTTCTTTCAGGAGTCGTGAAAAGATGTCGTAGGCTCGCTCTCCGCGTCCGGTTTGCTCAACCACCATCGGAACAAGCTGGTTCATGATCGGGGGGACAATCTTCGGCGTACTCATCAGGCGGTAACCTCTTTCTCGGTGATGGATGAATGGGACACAAGGAAATCCATGATCTTCCCGGTCAGCAGCTGATTCGAGGCGGAAGAGGATTTCCGGTAGAAGCCAAGCACCTGGTCCTTCGGGATGCCATACCGTGCGGCATCAGTTTCCGCCGCCTTCTCGAGATCCTCATCGGTGACCCGGAGATCTTCAGCTTCGGCGATCGCCTCCTTCAGAAGGAGCCACTTGGCCTGCCAGACCGCATGGTCGCGGCTCTCGGTTCGAAATCGTTCTTCATCGAAATCCGCCGGCAGCTTCCGGTCTTTCGACCGGCCTCTGAGATCCTCCAGGTATGAATCCATCACTGTTGCAACGAGTGACTCCGGGACCGGGAAATCATGCTTCTTGACAATCTGGTCGCTGATCGAGTCGGCGACTTTCCGGTTGGACCATTCTGTCCAGTACCGTTCGATATCCGTTTTCAGATTCTCCCGGAACGCTGTGACGGTTTCCACCTTGCCGTCCGTCACCTTCTTAACCAGCTCATCACTCATTTCCGGCAGGATCACCTTCTGAATCTTCGTCACGGAAAGCTGAATCTCCATCGGTTCCTTCTCCTGCCCTTCCCGCGGTTCCACCCGGGTCCGGTATGTTCCGTTCGGTTCCGCATTTCTGAGGGCATCTCTGATCTGGGGAGAGAGCGATTCGTCGGACAAATAGAACTGGAGGTCCTTCGCCTTCCGGCCGATGATCGGTGTTCCGGAGGTATCCATTTCCTGGAGGTCCGCCGTGACGATGAACTCAAGATCAGTGACCGCCTTCGCATCCTCGGTGGTACTGTTCGCTTTCCGGATCTTGGTGATTTCTTCTTCGATTTCCTTTTCGTTGACAGGGTGGACAGGTCGTTCGACGGAGAGTTTCTTGTATCCATTCACCTTGATCTTCGGACGGATCTCATACTGGATCTTGAATCGGAGGCTTTCCCCTCTCCGGTAGTCCATATCGACGAGGGAGGGTTCCCCGAGCGGCCTGATCTCACGTTCGTCCATCGCTTTGCGGTAAAAATCACTGGCGACGGTATCGAGCGTCTGATGTTCAATCGCCTCCCCATACATTTTCTTTACAATCGAAATCGGGGCCTTCCCCTTCCTAAATCCCTTGATCTCAAGCCGCTTCTGTTCTTTGCCGAGCGCCTCGTCGAAGTGTGGTTGCAGTTCCTGATCACTCAGGGTGATCTCCGCCTCCTGGAGGACTTCCGTCAGTTCGTTGATTGTAATTTCCATGTCTCTGTTACGCCGTCATTTGAATGAATGATCCTGGTGATAGCCCCCCTCGTTGACGTCACCCCGGTGTTCCGGATGTCACAGGGCCGTTCCATGTGGGCACGGAGGGACTTGAACCCCCACGGATTGCTCCACTAGATTCTAAGTCTAGCGCGTCTGCCAATTCCGCCACGTGCCCGAATGGAGGGCGACTGTGCGGCCCCATGAAAGGCCCGAAAAACCCGAAGATAACCAATTTCGGCAGGAACAGCAATCGGGAAAGAAATAGAGAGGGAGCAGTTATTCAGTTGTCAGTTGCTCGTCCACTCAATTGCTAATCCAACCTGAACGGAACAGCCTGTACGAACTGAAAACTAAGTTTCTTTCTTCTTCTCGGTTCCACCACCATCCATTGGAATTGAGATCCGGATCGTGGTCCCCTTCCCGGTTTCGGACAGGATTGTGAGTTCCCCCCGGTGGTCATCCACGATTTTTTTTGCAATGGCGAGGCCGAGTCCCGTTCCATGCTTTTTGCCGGCAGTGAAGAAAGGCTGAAGGATCTTGGACCTGATCTCCTCCGGAATCCCGTGGCCCGTGTCTGTGAATTCAATCACGAGTGCATCTCCCTGCCGGCGGACCCGCTGAGTCAGCGTTCCTCCGTCAGGCATGGCGTCCATCGCGTTCGATGCGATATTGTAGAACACCCGGATCATCTTTTCGATATCGACACGGCATTCACCCTGGTGTTCCACAGCCCGGACAAATCCAATATTTCGTTTCTGCATTTCGTGGCTGAACAGTTCCACCCCTACATCCACCAGTTCATCGACGGAGATCGTGTCGATGTTCATTTCGCTCACACCTCTGGAGAAATCAAGGATTTCCTGGGCCATCCGGACGAAGCGGTCGACCTGCTTGATCATGTGGGTTGCGATCTCCCCGATTCCGCTGTCATCCGACCGTCGTTTGATCGTCTCCGCATACAGGCGGAGCGCAGCCATCGGACTCCTGATATCATGAATAATCTGCGACGCCATCCCTCCCACGGCGGCCAGTCGTTCCCCCTGGACCAGGTCCCGTACGAGCCGTGCGTTATTCAAGGCAATCGATGCATGGACCGAATATGCTGCGATAAACGACTCGTCCTCCGAGGTGAATGTACCGTCAGCCTTATTCAGGAGTTGAAACACCCCGAGAATTTTTCCCTCCTTGTCTCTCATCGGCATGCAGAGGACAGTCCGGGTCCGGTAGCCGCTCCGCCTGTCGATCTCCGGATTGAAACGCGGATCGCTGTAGGCATCGAAGATATTGACGGTTTCGCCGGTCTTTGCCACGTAGCCGGCCAGCCCCTTTCCGAGAGGAAGAGTGATCTCAACATCACTCTCTCCCTGAACCCTCTTGGCGCGGAGCTCCTGCGTTTCCTCATCGAGGAGGTAGAGCGTTCCCCGGTCAGCGCGGATGCTGAGTCGCGCCGCGTCGAGGATCAGCTCAAGCAGGTGGTCGAGATCGATCGTCGAGTTCACAATTTTGCTTGCGTCGATGAGCTGTCTCAGTTTGTCCATCTGCGCCTGGGAGGCTGTACTGTTCCTCTCGAGCTCTGTTACGAAGGTCTGATCGATCGTCCGCAGGCGGATCGCCATGTTCAGCAGAAGGTTACTCGCGAACTGAGGACTCCGCGTGATCATCTGCCGGAACTCCGCAGCAGGGAGGAGCGCGATCTCAGTGACACCGACCGCCTCAGCACGCGCGGAACGGGGTAGTCCATCGATGATGGACAACTCGCCAAAGAAATCGCCCTCATGCAAAAGGGCGAGCCGCGGCTCCAGTCCTGCTCTGGTAGTCTTGCTGATCCGTACTCTCCCGCGGAGAATCATCGAGAGGTGTCTCCCACGCGTCGATTCGTCGAAGATCGTCTGTCCATTCCTGAAGGTCTGAAATGTGAGTTTCGGAATGACAGAACGGATGGTGAGAGGGTGAATTTCGGAGAAAAGAATGTTGGAAGCGACCGCGTGCCTCAGGAACTCACGTTTGCCGGTCTTCCTCCCGGGCTTCTGTGCTCCCGGTCGTTTGCTCTTTCGTGGCTTCTTCTTCCTCATGGAGGTTGTCGCACATGATACCCAAAAGGCCCTCGAGAATCAAGAAAGGTCGGATCATCGAACCGCCTGAGCCGTCTTCGTCTCAGCGGATCGACGCATCCTTCTCTTATTTTGACTTCCGGTGGAATGATACTTATATTCATCGGACTTCCTTACTCACGTATAGATCACGCGCCACCTCCGCACTCCGGCGCTTCCGACAGGCAGGTATTCATGAGCTCTCTTCCCGATATTTCAGCGATCCAGGCCGATCTCCGTGCGCGTAAACTGGGGGGTTGGCTGTTGTGCGATTTTCATAACCGTGATCACCTTTCATACCGCGTTCTCGGACTGGACCAGAAGACGATGGCCACCCGTCGGTGGTTCTATTATATACCGGCCCGCGGGACACCGAAGAAGCTCGTGCATACGGTTGAAAAAGGAAAGCTCGACAGCCTTCCCGGGACGAAGCAGGTTTTTCTTTCGTGGAAATCGCTTCACTCCGGGCTGAAGAAAATGCTGGGGGAACGGAAGAAGATCGCGATGCAGTATTCCCCGAAGAACAATATCCCGTATGTTTCAATGGTAGACGCGGGGATCATCGAGCTGGTAAAAGGATTCGGGCATCGTGTCGTTTCCTCTGCTGACCTTGTCCAGAAGTTCGAAGCGTTGATTGACGAGCGAGGTTACCGGCTCCATAAGGAGGCGGGGGTGCTTATCGACCGGATCCGCAGGGAAGCCTTTGCAGCGATCGGAGAGTCTGTACGCGGGTCCGGCTCGCTGACGGAGTACGAGCTTCAGCAGTTCATCCTGCGGCGTTTCAGCGAAGAGGGACTGGTGACCGTTGATCCCCCGATCGTGGGAACGAATGATCACCCCGCCGATCCACACTTCGCATCCTCACCCGAAAACGCAAGACCGTTCACGAGGGGCGACACAGTTTTGATCGATCTCTGGGCGAAGAAGGATCAGTCGGGGGCTATCTATTACGATGTGACGTGGACAGGCTTTGTGGGCCCGACGGTCCCGCCGAAGTACCGGGAGATTTTCGGGGTTGTGACAGCAGCGCGAGATGCAGCGATCGATTTCGTTCAATCAGCATTCAGCAGGGGGAAACCTTGTTATGGCTGGCAGGTGGATGATGCTTGTCGTGCGGTTGTGAAGAAAGCAGGATACGCCCGGCAGTTTCTCCACCGGACAGGCCATTCGATCGGGGAGGAGGTTCACGGGAACGGGGTCAATATCGACAATCTTGAGACACGGGATGAGCGGGAGCTGGTTCCCGGCTGTTGTTTCTCCATCGAGCCGGGGATTTACCTGGAAGGGGAGATGGCTGTGCGGAGCGAAGTGAACATGTTCGTGCGCCACGATGGCGTCCCGGAGGTGACAGGCGAAATTCAAAAGGAACTGATTCAGGTCGGTTGACCAACAGGAAAGGCTCGCATGGATATCTATCTTATTGTTGTTGTCATCTACGTCCTGGTTCTGCTCGGCATCGGCCTGTTCAAGATGCGGCAGGTCAAATCGCAGGATGACTTCATGGTCGCCGGGCGGAAGACGACAACGTTCTATCTGGTCATGACGCTTGTCTGTACCTGGATCGGATCCGGAAGTCTGTTCGGAGGGGCGGGGCTTGCCTTCAGGACAGGCTTTTCAGAACTCTGGTGGAGTGCCGGAGGCTGGGTGGGAATCATCATCGTGTACTTTATCGCCCACAGAGTCAGGAGGATTTCACAGTATACGCTCTCCGATCTTCTCGAACAGCGCTATAATAAGTATGCGCGGATCCTCGGGTCTTCCGCGGTGGTCCTCGCGTACATGACGATTGCCGGTTATCAGTTCAGAGGCGGCGGGAGATTGTTGAATATTCTGACCGGCATCGACCCGGTGATGGGAGGACTCATTGTCTGCGGCGTGGTTATTCTGTTCACCATGGCTGCCGGGATGGTGTCCATTATTTCGATCGACTTCTTCAACGGTCTGATCATGACAGGGGGTGTTCTGCTGGCGCTCCCACTGGCCCTCAGCGCCGTGGGCGGCTGGGAACAGGTTGCGACCCTGCCGGCGGACCGTTTTACTGCGTTCGGAGAATACAATGGGATCTGGGCAATGGGGGTTTTCCTGCCGACTCTGCTGTTGCTGCTGAGCGAAAGCAGTATGTACCAGAAGTTCTTCTCTGCCAAAGATGAGTCTTCCGCCCGCAAAGCGGTTGTCGGCATGGTGATCGGTGTCATCATCATCGAGACAGCACTGGCAACCCTTTCCATCATCGGGAGCTCGAAGTACAATGGCATTGCTCCGTTCTACGGTTCTGACGGGGTGGTCGACACGGCGACCTCAGAGACGATCATCCTCCACCTGGCACGGTTCGACCTGCCGACGTTTGCCGGTATTCTGCTCCTCTGTGCCGGTGTTGCCATTATCCTTTCCACCGCCAACACGTTCCTGATGGTGTCATCGACCAACATCACGCGCGATTTCTATCAACGGTTCTTTCGAGACGCGAACGCGACAGGGAGCCTTGTCCTCTTTCAGCGGCTTGCGGTTCTGGTGATCGGGCTCCTGGCCTATGCAGGGGCGAATTTCTTTCCGAGTATCATGGATATGGCGTTCACGGCCTATTCGATGGTTGGAGCCGGGATTACGCCGGCACTTCTAGCGGCGTTTCTGTGGAAACGAGTGACCGTCGCAGGGGGCGTTGCATCGATCGCGACCGGCATGGGAGTGACTGTGCTGATTACCATCCTGAATGTCGTGATGGAGTCTCCCCTGATGGAGACCGATTATATTATTCTCCCCGCCGCGGGAGCTTCGGTCACAGCCCTGTTCGTGGTAAGTCTCTTGACTCCGGCATCCCCTGAAGAAAAGTGGAAGCCGTTCATGGCGAACGGAAAATAGTAGCAGGACGATTTTCGGCTTTTCTCTCAATTGTCCCTTCAGGGCCGGATTCCTGTGATCGTCACCACGTCATGTGGCGCAGAACACACCGCCAGCCCGGTTATTTCATAGGTTGAAGGTACCTTCCTCACGGTACAAAGCATTCACCAACGTCTATCGGTCGATATGAAGCGGAAACTCATTTCCGGAAAGGAATACCTTTTCACGCACCGGCGGCTCAGAACATTGAAAGCCCGCTACCTGCGCATCGTGCGCGCGCCGGCAAGTGATCCGATCGATGAATACTACTTCGAATGTGAAATCTCTTGTCTCGACCCGGTGGTACGGCCGCCGACCCTTCGGGACTCAGGGATGATTCTGCTCCGCCCCTCGCTCGTCACGCTTGTCCAGGATGTTCCCCAGAATTATGCTCCGCCCGTGACAGAGTTCGCGCCGACGATGAAGGCACGAAGGGGGCGTCCGGAGAATCTGCTGAAACGGTCGATCCGAAGGATTGTGAACGAGATCAGTCGCAGTCGATAGCTCGACGCCTGACCTCCGGGTTGCCTTCTCCCTTCCTGTCAGCACTCCATCATCGTCCATTCTCCGCTCACCGTCTTCATTCTCCACCGGTTGACCGTTGTCGGAAATGACGTTCCGGCCTGCAAAGCCGATTTCCCGGCTGTTCCAAAACACTGATAAGCTGATCTCCGGATGCCCCCCCCTTGACATTAGGTTAGCCACTACTTATATTTAGGCAACCCTAAATTCTGATTGGATACGATGGCGAGCGAAAACGTCGAAAATTATCTGAAGCGGATTTATACGATCGAGAAGACGGGAGAGCGGGCTTCGACGACGCTCCTTTCAGAGAAACTTCAGATCTCACCGGCCTCCGTGTCCGAGATGATCAAGCGCCTCGCGGAGCAGGGTGATGTCAACTACACGCCATACCGGGGTGTGGAACTGACGCGGGAAGGGAGGAAGCGAGCACTGCGCATCATCCGCCGTCACCGGCTCTGGGAACTCTTCCTTGTCCGCGTTCTCAAGTACCGGTGGGATGAGGTTCATACGGAGGCCGAACGGCTGGAACATGTGACATCGGAGTTGATGGAGGATCGGCTCGACCAGTTCCTTGGCAACCCGACGATCGATCCGCACGGTGATGCGATTCCGTCCGCCGACGGCGAACTACCGGACGGCGCAGCTGTCCCGCTGTCCGTTGTCACTCCATCAGAAGTCATTGTCCGGCGCGTGAGCGATGAAGAAACCGAGATCCTCCGGTATGCGACACGACTCGGGATCGAGCTGGAAAAACAACTGACCGTTCTCGAGCGGATCAGTTTCGACGGCTCGTTGAGAGTTTCCATCGACGGGAAGGAACAGTTTGTAAGCCAGAAACTCGCCTCCCGGATATTTGTCGAACCGGCAAAGCCGAAGAAAGGAAGGGGAAATGGTTCCCCCGCTTGAAGCGTTGATTATCGGTACCGCTGTGCTGGGACTCTGTCTCTTTGTTGTCTGGCCTCGGAAGGGCCTCATCGCACGATTCATTCGTGTTGCCCACGATTCCCAGCAAGTCCGTGTCGAAGACGCGTTGAAGCACCTGTACGACTGTGAGTACCGCAATCTTGTCTGTACAAGACAGAGCCTTTGCGGCGCTCTGTCGATTTCCGGTGATGAATCCGCAAAACTTCTCTCACAACTTGAGGACCTTCGTCTCCTGGTCGCCGAAGGGGATGGTTTCAGTCTGACCGATGAGGGAAGGTCGTATGCTCTGAGGATTATCCGGATGCACCGCCTCTGGGAGCGGTATCTGGCTGACGAGACCGGCCTGGATGAGATCGAATGGCACCGGGAGGCCGAGGCAAAGGAGCATCTCCTGACCGTCTCTGATGCGAACGCACTGGCGGAGCGGATGGGAAACCCGCGTTTCGATCCGCACGGCGATCCGATCCCGACACAGTCCGGCGAGATTCCCGGATCGAAGGGAATACCGGCATCCCGGCTTTCTGCCGGCGATATCGGCGAGATCACCCACATCGAAGATGAGCCGGATGTGGTGTTTGCACAGATCACAGCGCTCGGGCTGACCCCCGGCATGCGCATCCGTATCATGGCCTCCGATCCGAAAATGATCCGGCTTGAGTCGGACGGAATCGAATCGGTCCTCGCTCCGAGCGTGGCCGCCAATATCACGGTCCAGCGCCTTTCGCTGGAAACCCCGGTCGAGGGACCGTACGATTCCCTCGCGATGCTCCGTCCCGGCGAAACAGGACGGGTGGTCGGCATTTCGAAGACCTGCCGGGGGTTGCAACGAAGGCGGCTGCTTGATCTCGGCATCATACCCGGAACAAGAATACGTGCGGAAATGACGAGCGTCGCCGGAGATCCGACGTCGTACAGAATCCGGGGTGCGGCGATTGCGCTGAGGAAGAGCCAGGCCGGACTGGTAAAGATAGAACGAGAAAAGGGAGCGACCTCATGAAAGAAACAGAACAGAGCCCCTGCGTCGATTGTCCCGCGCACAACACGTCGAACCTTCTGCAACTCGGCGTGGATATGAGCGACAGCGATTACGTGGTTGCCCTCGCGGGGAACCCAAACACAGGAAAAAGTACCGTCTTCAACGCGTTGACTGGGTTGCGTCAGCATACCGGCAACTGGCCCGGCAAGACTGTATCCAGAGCGGAAGGGGGTTTTTCGTTCAGCGACAGGAAGTACAAGCTGGTCGATCTCCCGGGGACATATTCACTGATGTCGACAAGCACGGATGAGGAGATCGCAAGGAATTTCATCCTGTTTGGCCAGCCGGATGTCACCGTCATCGTGGTGGATGCGACACGACTTGAGCGGAACCTCAACCTGGTTCTTCAGATCCTCGAGATCACTGACCGAGTCGTTGTCTGTCTGAATCTGATCGACGAGGCCGAGCGGCACGGCGTGCGGATCGACGAGCGTCTTCTCGCGAAGGAACTCGGCGTCCAGGTGATCCCGACAGCGGCCCGTCAGCGGACCGGCCTTCCAGAACTGCTCCGCGCCATCCATGATGTTGCGACGGGTAATTATATCAATCAGCCCCACCGGGTCCGGAACCAGCATAAACGACTGGAACGCGCCGTCTCGGAGCTTGCCGAAATGATCGAACGGCGGTTCAGGGGATTGCGGAACTCTAGGTGGGTGGCGCTCCGGCTTCTCGAAGGGGACACGGTGATCTCGCAATCGGTTTCGGCGGGAGACCTCCAGAACATTTCCGTTGCCGGTGTCCCGGGTCAACAGCAGGAACCCGCGGGAGGAGCATCGAATGGATGACCTGACTTCCGAGAAGATCCTTTCGCGTGCGGCTTCGCTCAAATGGGAAGTGGGGGAGAACGTCCATGACGCGCTGATCGAATCGATCTATAATGAAGCGGCGCGGATTGCCGATCGCGTTGTGGCCCGGTCCGACGGGAAACAGAGGTTTGACTGGGAACGGACGCTCGACAGTCTGCTGACGAGTCGGCTGACCGGCTTCCCGATCATGTTTCTGATCCTTGCCGTCGTCTTCTGGATAACGATCGCCGGGGCGAATGTTCCTTCCGCTTTCCTCGCATCGGTTCTGATCGATTCCGTCCATCCCGCCCTCCAGTCGTTCGCCATTCAAACAGGGATGCCCTGGTGGCTGAGCGGTCTCCTGTTCGACGGCGTCTATCTGGCGAGTGCCTGGGTGATCAGCGTGATGCTCCCGCCGATGGCGATTTTCTTTCCGCTGTTCACCCTTCTGGAAGACTTCGGTTATCTTCCGCGCGTGGCGTTCAATCTTGACAATCTCTTCCGGAAAGCGGGCGCACATGGCAAGCAGGCGCTGACGATGAGCATGGGATATGGATGCAATGCCGCAGGGGTTATCGCCACCCGCGTGATCGACAGTCCCCGCGAACGCCTGATCGCCATCATCACGAACAATTTCTCACTCTGCAACGGTCGCTGGCCGACCCAGATTCTGATTGCTTCGATCTTCATCGGAGCACTGGCCCCTGACGGCCTCGCCGGCCTTGTTTCCGCTGGAGCGGTGATCGGCATTACGTTGATCGGAGTCGCCCTGACGTTCTTGACTTCCTGGGGACTCTCCCGGACAGTGCTGCGGGGAGAGGTATCAACGTTCAGCCTCGAGCTGCCGCCGTACCGCCCCCCGAGGATTTTTCAGACGCTGTATACATCACTCATCGACAGGACGGTCTTCGTCCTGTGGCGGGCTGTCGTCTTTGCTGTCCCCGCCGGTGCCGTGATCTGGCTGGTTTCCAACATCACCATCGGTGGAATCAGTCTC
>JAOUDE010000287.1 GCA_029859455.1 Ignavibacteria bacterium
ATCCGCTTCCACTGCTGACGGATCGATGCCGTGAGAATAGACGTGGCTCGGATACCCGAGGACCACCGCCCGTCCTGCGAGCGTGAAGAGATTGTTGTGTACCGGAATACTGAGGAAGATATCATCCGTCGCGGTTTTCGATCGTATCCGGCCTGCCATCTCGATCTCTTCCACGGTGTACTCATCCCAGCCGCCCCCCTGCAATTCATGCAGCAGGTTCAGTGTCCCCGAAAAAATAATCATGATGAACAATGTCCGGAACAGGAATCCCCGTATCCACCACGATTGTGACTGGAACAGGCGGACGAGGATAAGGCCGACGAACGGCATCCCGAGCAGGAACGTAAAGAGAAAAATCTTGTTCGTATCGTACGTCAGCGGTGAGAAGAGAAACAGGTTCCCGATCACAAGCAGTGAAAGAAAAGGAAGATACATCCGTACCGCATCTTTTCTCAACCCGAGCCGCTTCCGGAACAGAACCGCGGCAAGGATCATAGGAATGATCACACCCGCGTTCTTCAACCAGAACCAGATGATATTTTCTCCTTCTGACAACCATCCCGGTTCAAAACGGATCGCGGAGCCGACGTCAACCCTCGAAGAGAGAAAATAGACCAACTGGGGGAGAGCAACAATGCCTGCCGCTATGAAGAAACCGGCCCAGTACCGGAACGCGCTCCGCTCCCGGACAACCGAAGCGACTGCCATCAGTCCGGTCGCCATCATCAGGGCCATGAAGGTATGCATGTGGGCAAGCGGAAGGAGGCCGGCAAGGATCCCCGGGACAATCGCTGTCTTCTCCTTCCTCCAGAGAAGGATGACGACGGTGAGAAACAAAGGGAAACCGAAAAGAAGAGACCGCTGCGGCAACAGGTGGGCAAGAGTCGGGTTGATCCATCGTATATTCGCATCCCCGAGGCTTGTATACCGGTTCGGGATATGATTGAGCATTTCCCATACCGGCGTGTTCGCAAGGTAGATGTCGGAAAAGAACCAGAAGAACCCGAGCCCGCCGGCAAGGACAAAAAGCAGTGGGGTAAACATTGCGGCGCCTCTGTTCCGGACGAGCCGATACCCGAGATAGAACAGCAGGGTCATCGATATGGTGTTCAGGAGAACGGTCGGAAACTCGATCGAATGCTCAACCGGGAGGCCGATGGACACCAGCATGGCACTCTGGAAATCAGAAAGAAACGGATAGATAAGCGGATGCCCGGCAAGAGACGGATTGGCCGGAGGGATCGGGCCACCGCTCAGAAACGAGGTGATAATCCCCAGATGCCATGGGAGATCTCCCCAGTTGTCGATAATGCCGGTCGCCAGCACACCCTGCTTCCAGATGATCAGGAGGTCGGCGAACAACCAGAAGAAACCGGTTGAGCCTACCAGAACCACGAGTCCGCCGCGATCGATGCGACTTCCCCATCCGTGAACGGAGCAGAGCGGCACGGCGCGAGGCCGGAAGCGTCTGTTGAGAACGTAAGCAAGCCCCCCCACAACGAACGGAACGGCCCAGACAACGATCGGGTTCAACCCTGAAACCATGCTGACCAGGAACGTAACCAGAGTCACGACAACGATACCGACGGTCAAGCCGATAAGGATTCTCTCCCCTGCAAAGAATCCTTTCCGGAGGAAGGCCGTGGCAATGAAACCGGCCATCCCGCAGAGTGATACATACATCAGGAATAATCCCCACCCGGATGGCCCGGTCAAATGAAAATCCATGACTACCTACCAGTGATTGAAAAATGGAAGATACTGCGAACCTGGCTTTTTGTCCACCCGATGGAAAAAAGCAATCATCCGGCCTGAACCAGCGCCGGATGATCACAATGCAGTCAGGCATTGTCGGAAGCGAGTCTGAACACCCAATACTTGTTCAGCGCGAATCCGACAACGACACCAGTCCCGATCCCCAGAAACTTGGCAGCAAGATCCGGGAACCCAAGACCAAAGTGGAACACCATCAGGTTGATCTGGTGGAGCACCAGGACAGCCGATGAAGCCATCAAAAACCGGCCGTACTGGCGGAGGAGATTCATCCTCTTAGAGGCATCATCGCCGAATGTCAACTTCTTGTTCATGATGAAACTGTTGACTGTTCCGGCAAGGAATGAAATCATGCTGGCGAGAAGGATATCGACGCCGGCGTGCCGGGTGAGAACCCAGTAGAGACCGGCATCGATGCCCGTGTTGACCGCGCCAACCACCGCAAAGAAGCTGAATTGCACCACCCGGATCCGCCTGAGGACTGCGAGCTGTTTCACGCCGTCCTCTCCATAGGATGAGCATAGAATTCACCCAGCTCGATCCCGGTCAGAAAGGAAAGACGCATCCGGAGCACTCCGAGGGAGTGTTCCAGACCTGTTTTCACGATTCTGACCCGCGAATCACGGTCTTCGATCCAGCGAACCGGGATGTCCTCGATCCTGTATCCGAAATGATCTGCAAGAAGCAGAAGTTCGGTGTCGAAAAACCATCCAAGGTTCTTGACATGAGGAAGAAGGTCATCCACTGCACGCCTGCTCACTGCCTTGAAACCGCATTGAGCATCACTGAACGTGCTCCGTGGAAAGAAGAGCTTGATTAACCCGATAAAGGTTCTCGACAGGACCTCACGCTTCAGACAGCGGTCAACCTGCGACTGCTTCTTGAAACGACTGCCGATCGCCACTTCGGCGTCACCGTGCGCTATGGCATTGATCATCGGCATGAATCCCTTGAGATCCGTCGAAAGATCGATGTCCATATAGCTTACGATGTCCGCATCACTCGACAACCACGCCGTTCGCAAAGCTCTTCCTCTCCCCTTCAGGTCCAGACGAAGGTGTCTGATCCTGGAATCTTCCCTTGAGAGCTCCGCAGCAATGACTGGGGTTGCATCTGTCGATGCATTGTCCGCAATCACAATCCGCCACTGGTATGGGCAATGGTCGGACAGGAAAGCGGCCAGCGTATGACAACTGCGTGCCAGGTCCTTTTCCTCATTGTAGACGGGCAGGACCACATCGAGTCGAAGGTGATCCGATGACTTCATGGTCGTTTGGTCCGCTGTAACCCTCACCGGACCCCGCAGGGCTCGTGACGAGCCCTGCGGAATTGTGACGGGAGCAGAAATGACTGACATGATTCATCTCCTCCTTACTTGACCAGCAATGCCTTTGCCCTGGCGATGGACTGACCATTGACGTTCAGGTCATAGATGTAGATTCCACTCGGAAGGTTGGAGGCATTGAATGTGACGGTATGAGAACCAGCTGCCTGATTCTGATCCACCAGTGAGGCAACGACCTGGCCCAGCATGTTGTACACCTTCAGGCTGACAAAGCCATTTTGTGACAACGCGTAGGAGATGGTCGTGCTTGGATTGAACGGATTCGGGTAGTTGCCGCGCAGAGTTGTTTCCTGCGGGATTGACCCGTTTTCGCCTGCAATCGTCTGATCGTCGGCAAAATCTCCGTCCCTGAAACCCATCTGAAGGTCATATTCCGCCCACTCACGCTCCATCGCCAGATTTGGAGACGGGCAGTTGATCGTGATAGGACCGAAATTGCTGCAGGATGGATTGACGAGTTCGACAACATGGTCACCTGGTCCAAATCCCTCAAGACTGAACCTGGCCAGTGAATTCGTGCCTGCACCGTTGGCAACGACCGTCGTCGCATACGGAACGTCATCGATCTCAAATGTGACCTCCGTCCCTACCCAGGCGACGCCGGGGATGAGGATCCGAACCTTCACATTTCCGACAGCGCCACCGCATTTTGCCTGGAAGGCACGAATGTCGGAACACATGTCAGGATCAGGTGATGGGCTCGGACTTGCCGAAGGCGACGCACTCGGACTTGCCGAAGGCGACGCACTCGGACTTGCCGAAGG
>JAOUDE010000020.1 GCA_029859455.1 Ignavibacteria bacterium
GTGGGCTACGCGTGTCAATGCCAGTTGTTCCACCCGAAGATGTTCTGAGGACTGACCCCCAGTTGCCAACAACCCAACCGGTGTTCTGATCAACAAACTTTATCTCATTCGCTGGATGTCCCAGTGGGGAAGATTGGCTATCCCAAGTGTTTCCAGAGTCACAGGTTCTGTAAACCTCCCCATTCATACCAGTGCCCCATCCTAGCATTCGATCAAAGAAGAAAAGCGACCTGAGTGGGAAGGGGACAGACATCGTCTTCCATGATTCACCTCCGTTTGTGGTGCAATAGATGAGAGGAGCAGAGCTAGATACCCACCCCACAGAATCATCAACGAAGCTCATCGAATAAAAACTTGTATCATTGTTGGAGGATAAGACTATCTTCCAAGAATCTCCACCATCAGTGCTCTTTTGCAACTGTTGTTCTCCACCGGCAAGAGCTGTCCAAGATAGCGTCCATCCAATGTTGTCACTTGTGAACTGAACCTCGCTCGCGCCACCAGGCAAAGAAATGGAGGTCTTTTCCCAGTTCGTTCCCCCGTCTGTCGTACGGAGTAGTCTTCCATCGGTAGATGAGCCCCCGCCGATGATCCAGCCTACAGGGTACCTTGAGAATTCAATGTCACGCCACGACCTTATTGCGGGAACCGGGGTGGTATCCCAAAGTAATCCTCCATCCGTCGTCTGTAGGACGATTTCATCTCCTACAACCCATCCGATGTTGGCGTCGAGGAAAAAAACATCCCTCAATGAAGCATCAGTTCCGGATACCTTCTTCTCCCAGCTTGTTCCGCCATCGGTGGAGTTAAGCAACGTTCCCCCGCTGCCAACAATCCAAACCGTCTCTTCGTCGATTATGTGCATACCTTGCAGGGAGCCGAGTGACACATAGGTGTTCAAGGAATTCCAGTTCGATCCAGAATCTGATGTCTGAAGTATAGTCCCGAGACGGCCGATAGCTATTCCGCAGCTTGCGTTGCGGAACGCGATTCCGTTCAGGAACGGGAAGGAGGGGTTCTCGCTGAATAGCCAGGATACTCCACCATTTGTTGTGCGAGCGATTCGTCCAGCGTTCAAATTCCCGGAAACAACCCAACCATCGGTTTTGGTCAAGAAGAATATATCCTGCCAAGTAGTCCCTGAGGTATCAAGCTGCGTGGTCCAACTTGCTCCCCCATCTTGCGTACGGAAGACTTTGCTGCCGGAGATCCCCCAGCCGTCAGAGGAAGTCACGAAGGTCATGTCAAATAACGGTACGATTGCCTTGTCAATCTCCCACGTTTGCCCCCCGTTTGATGTTCGGATTCCGAGATTACCCGACCCGATGCCACTTAGCGAGTCAAACATTACGATCTTTGAAACGAAACTTCCTGGGAACATAGCCTGAATTTCCCAACTTGCTCCACCATCCGATGTATGCCAGATATTTGACCCACCGCAGACCCATCCTCTTTGACTGCTTGTGAATACAAGGCTTGAAAGAGGCTGGCTAGGGTCTTCAAGTTGGACATGCCATGTTTCTCCGGAATTAGTAGTTCCAAGGACGACTTGGTTTCCCTCATACTCTTGTCCACACGTCCACCCGATTTCGCTGTTAATGAATAGAACATCAGAAGCAAAGATGTTCTCAGGGAGTGAGACAACTTCCCAAGTTGCACCTCCATCAATGGTACGCAATAAGCTCCCGCCATCGGAACTGGCCCATCCCGTTTCTTCATCAACAAAAATTATCGAGTTAATAGTGTTTCCTTGTGGGAGGGGATGCTGCCAACTCCATTGAGGGTGGACGTCGGGTCGATGGGCGAATGTGATCAGAGAAGCTACGGCGATGGCTCCTTTGAACCCATTTGGGAGGATTGTACGAATGAGGGAAACGCCCCATTGGCTGACAGCATCAGTCCCAGCCATAGGCCGTCAAGAGTGATTTGGAAGATTCTCTTGGTGGGGATTGGAAATCGGAATATTCGCGAACTTCAGACATGTAGGATACTCCCCAGTCGATGAGTTCCGAAGCCTATTTCAAGGTAGGCAATGAATTCGCACTTGTCAAGTGAATGTCGCAAATGTTAACAGGAGATTGTTTGAGCAGAGGCGTATGACATGCCTTCTTGTGGTTTATTCCCAATTTCTCAGGATAGCTGATACTCAAACACCCTCGCGAGTTGTGCAAAGTCGAAAGTGTGGGTCCCCGCTACACACTTGTACTGTAGAAACCCTCATCGGAAACGGTGGGGGTTTTTCAGTTTAGCCCCGTGGAGAACCTATGGTCAATCCGTGTTGTCCTGGGCCTCCCAGTGGCTCTCATCTTGACAATGATCTCAAATCGGACTTTTTAGGACCCCTCCGATTGTAAACCCTGGCCCTTTTGAAATGGGCGTCGGGGACACAGCGCTGCACCCACGCCTCGAAAATGGCCCGTTCCGCACATGCGACGCGATGGTCATGATCGACTGTCCGCTTTCCCTCCAGGGGACTAGTCCCTCTTTCAATCCTCCGGGCTATTTCCTGATTGTATTGGTGCTTGGTACCTTGTACCAACGTAAGAACTTCGGCGGCAGAAGGGGAGAAACAGGGTGTTTCGTCGAGGCTCACAAACGCTCTACCTGATCATGAAGAATGGGAACCTGGATTGGAATTCTGATCATGACAAACATATTCCTTGGCTTTCTGTTTCTGGTTATCCCGCCATCTCTGCCTTACTCGGTTGATAGAGGGGATGAGGAGTTCGCCCGCATTAATTACCCACTGGCTCAAGCGATCTACGATTCCGTTCTCATGACGACACCAGATTCCGCAGATGTGTTGTGGAGGCTGGCGCGGGTCTATGTCTGCGTCGCCGATGTCTCGCCCCGGGACGAGAAGCTTGACCTCTATCGTCAGGCTGAAGCACTTGCCTATCGCTGCATCCAGGCGGATTCCATGAAATCTGAGGGACATACCTGGCGGGCCGCGGCCCTTGGGAACATCGCCATGTTCGAAGGGGGCGAGACGCGGGTCAAACTCTGTTATCTCATAAAGCAGGAGCTGGATCGCGGTATCAGCCTCAATCACGCTGATGATGTTGCCTATTCCATCATGGGCTCCTTCTACATGGCACTCGGAGATGTCAGCTGGATTGAACGCCAGCTCGCGGCCATTTTTCTCGGAGGCCTCCCGGAGGGTGGATATGATGAGTCAGAGGTGGCGTTCAAAAAAGCGATCACCATCGCGCCTCACGTTATGCGTCACCATTTCGAACTCGGCGGACTCTACATGGTGCTGGATCGCTATCGAGAGGCGCTTGAAGAATTTCAGCTTGTACTGGCATTGCCCGTTCTTCTGGCAGTGGACGAACGAACCCAACGTTCCGCTGCCATATTGATTAAGGACCTCAACGACGAATGAGTAAAAGACCGAATCCTGTCTCCCCGGTACAAGCAAAGACGCCTCATCGCAATGATGAGGCGTCTTCGCGTTGTGTTTTGGGGATGGTAGATGTAAGCGGGAAGTCGATAGCGGTCAATTATGAGGCCGTTCTCAGGATCGATGGAGAGCCGATTGTATGGAATCGCACCTGATATTCGCGTTCCGCAGACGGCGTCAGATATCCTTGCCGGAAGAGATTATCAGCTTGAGCACGCAATCGGGCTGTTGTCGGAACGGTAACAGTGGTGTCACGAAAAGGGAGGTCATATCATGACAAGGACAGCTCCTCGGCCACCTGAACTTACGGATAAGCGCCGGGACTGGGCGCGCGGATTGTGGGGATCGGCAAACGAATATTGATGTAAAGCATGCGATAGAGTACGCGGTCGGCGCGGTAATCCAATTGTAACCCTGACAAGATGAAATTGTTAGCAGTATTTCGAACTGCCTGTCTCCCCGGCCCCGTTACGGCGAGACAGGCAGCAGGTGAAGAGATGACTCGGGCAGGAAGAGCGTGACGAAGGCAGCAACCCCCGATACGATGATCAGGATCCCCGCAATCCTGTGGACCCACCGGAGCCCGGTGGAATGGAGCCGCTGTCCAAAAATGATCGCTATCCACCCGAGTGTAAGGAACCAGAGGCAGGAACCTGCAAATACGCCGAGGACAAGCAAGGAAGCGGACGTGAGAGACAGATCATGTCCGAGGCCGAAGACGGTGAAGATGCCGGCAAACGCAACGATGGTGAGTGGATTGGTTAAGGCGAGGACGAGCGCTGTGAGGAACGGACCCAGCATGGCGTTCACCCTGAAGGGGAGAATTGGTGCTTCATGGCTGATGACGAGTGTCCGTATCCCAAGAAACAGCAGCAGTATCCCTCCCGCAAGGCGAATCCAGAAATACTGATCAAGGGCGATATCGGCGATAAGTGTCAGCCCGAATGCAGCGATTGCGCTGAACAACGTGTCAGCGATCGCGGCACCAAGACCTATGACGAACCCGCGGAGAAGCCCCTCGGCCATCGTTCTGCGAAGGCACATGACCCCTATTGGTCCGGGAGGAATGGTGATCACCAATCCGATGATCATCCCCTTGAAGAAAAGGTAGGATTCCATGAGCTCAGCGTTCCCTTTCAGTCACGCGTTGCTGCATCGCGCAGCTCTCTTTCACAGTTGTCAGCCGAGACCTCTCATTTTCCCTCAGCGAGAAGGTGAGTGAGGAACCGGATTCCATTGACGCACTCGAATGTCACGACCTCTATCCACTTCACAGGGTTCCAGATATGGAGGTACCACTGCCGCCAGACGCGCCGGACGTACGATCTCGTATAGGCGCCGGCGAAGGGATTGTGCTTCCTGAGCCACAGGGCCGTCACCGAGGGCGCTTTGACTGAAGGGATCTCGTTGCGGAGCCTTCGGTAGAACACGGCAAGTTCCCGGGCTTTCAGTTCACGCCAGTCGACCACATCCCGTTTCGACTGAGCAATCATGTCGTGAAGCGCATCCTCGATCTTGCTCTTCGGTCGGCTCCGAAGCCATACCTCTTCGAGTTCAAAGAAGAGTGCCACCATTCCTGACAACCGCCTGCCGATGGTTCGCAATCGGTTCCACCAGAACGAAACAAGGCTTTGCCGCGGGAAGGTCGATCGCCGGTCGTTTCTGTGCCGCACAGTCCAGAAACCGCAGTTCATAGGGTGAAGCCCTTCGATACGTGACGCATACAGATAGGCGGCGAAGAAGAAAAGTCGGTTCCAGTAGGACGACCAGTCGGAGCGCCAGCCCCGGAGTACGCTGACCATATGGTCGACGGAATAAAACTGATTCCAGGCCGAATCATATGCCTTGTTCAGCTCCTCCCGCGTCATTCGTTCCGGCATCACGGCAACATGAGCCGAATCATAGGTATTGAAGTCTGCTTCCATCCATCGGCGTTCACGCCACCATCGCTGATAATCGTTCGATCCGGGAAGGGGAGAGAGAATGTAGAACGAGGCCGAGTCAAATCCGATGGTCTGCAACTCTGTAATGTCCCTCCGGATACCGGGAGGGGTATCAAACGGCAGTCCAAGGATGTACCCGGCGTGGCACGCCATGCCAAGTGAATGCAACTGTGTCACGAGGTCGCGGTACTCTGATACCCGATTCTGAAACTTTGCTTTTGCCCGGAGGTTGTCAGGATTCAGGCTCTCCACGCCAAAGAATGCCTGATTGCATCCTGCACGGGCGGCCAGCGGGAAGAAATCGCCCGGAGGCATCTTCTGTGCGGCCAGATCGCTCTGCATCATGAATGTGAACGGGATTCCTTCCTTTTCCCGCAGGCGAATAAGGCCGGAAAAGAGTTCCCGCCAGCGTGGGTTGCGGGCTAGATTGTCGTCTGTGAAGAAACAGTGGACGATACCCGACTCATGGTAGTTCTGCCGGATAAACTCGACTACCTGAGCAGGCTCCCGGCAGCGCATGGTGCGGCCCTGCACGTTGATGATCGTGCAAAAATCACAATTGAAGACGCAGCCCCGGCCGGTGTCGATGGTACTGTATGGTGATGCAAATCCACTCAGATCCGCTTTCGTCAGACGGGGCAGCGGGAGGTTTGAAAGGTCAGGAGTGGGATTCAGGAAATCATAGAGCGGCTCCGTATCTCCTCTGACCACATCTTCAACGATGGCGGGGAGGCGGGGCCCCTCCACCTCGCCGGCGACGAGGATTATTCCTGCGCACATCGCCTCTCTGAGACTCGGGGTGAGGCCAACCGTGGCCAGCATGCCGCTGACGTGAAAGCCGCCCACGATGACCGGGATACCTTCCGGGAGAAACCACGATGCTATATCCTGAGCCCGCGGAAATTGATTCGATTGAACACCCACGAGCATTACAATCGCTTTTACCCCGGGCTCCGCCGATCGACGTCTGATCTCTTTCGCTGGAACCCGTTGAATAGCCTCATCGATCAACCGAACATTGAGACTCACATCCGCAAAGAATGGGTAGTTCACGATGTCTCGTGCCAGCGCGCCCATTTGCGTCAGGGTGTTGCTGCGAATAACGCCGACTCGCATCTGAATCGGATATCCGTCATCGGTATAGTTCGTGGGCCGGATAAGCGTGATATCCAGCTCCCGAATACCACAGGCAAGCGCACTGCGAGGTAACGGCCGCTCGCGTGATATGGGAGGCCCCGGGTCACTCCTCTTCTCTTTGGTCGCAATCATGGTTTCTTATGTTCCTGCGGACTGTTCATGGCCGGTTCAAACAACAGGCCGCGACAGCTGTCGCTGTTCCCAAATCTGACGAGGTTCAGAACATCCGGGCGAACAGGTTCCTGCACCTCCTCATCCAGGATACAGAGACGGCTCCGTCCTCTTTGTTTTGGAGTCCGTCCGGCTCTCCCTTCGGGTGGCATGGTGCATCTCTCCTCTATCGCCAATAAGGTAGAGAGGGTGGTCCGGGAGGGCAATACTCCGGAAGGTTGAAAGAGGGACTAGTCCTTTCGGTTGCCAGGGGTGCCCCCCGTTGCAGCGGGGATGACAGAAGTCAGAGTCATTCTGGATTCATCCTCAGCGCGCGTTCTCAAAGAGGTGGAACGGAGGTGGCCGGGATCAACTCTGCTTTTCAGGGAGCGCTGGTGGCAGTTGACGCCTGTGGAGAGGCCGGATCTCCCGACCGACGATTTGACGCAATGGTCGGCAAGGGTCCCGGCGGGTCCCGATTCTCGGTCCCGGCAGAGTCACGGATTGACGCTGACCGGTGTGATGGTAATATCCATGTCTTCCGAAACGACGACAAAATGATTCGGTGGCCCGAGGTCCAATCCTCCGGTTGGGTCCCGAACGAGGCATCCGGTATACACCATCGACACATTCATACCGGCCTCCGGTCGCGTAATACAGGGTTGGCGGAGTGAACGCCGGGTCGGCGACCGCATCCACCAGGGATGCAATCATGAATTACCTGCTGGTCCCCGGCGGCAATGCCAAGGCCTACTACCGCACTCCGCGGACCCATGGGGGCGGCGAGAATTCATTCGAAGGGTTGACGCTGGACAAACTAACGATGAATCAGAAGAACATGGACACGAATGAAGAAGGCGGGATCCCGGCTGACAGACTGGCCGGGATTTTTCATTTTTGTCCACTCTTATCGCTGATGGCGTTGTCCCTCGGTTGCCAATTCAGCAAAAAATTGATAATTTTCCTCTTGCAGTACTGACAGTTCTTCAAGCCACCCCTCTGCGGTCTGACGTCCACACACTCGTCAAACAGCTCACCAGTACACACTGCCTTCAGGCCGTGCGGGTTGCGACCGGCAGCTCTTGTGGTGGCCCGTAGTACCGAAGAAACAGAATCCCGAATAGATGAATCGCCAGGTGACGGCGGCGAGAAGATTCCTGACCCGCCATCGTCCGGCTGTACGACAAAAAGGAGGCAAGAAATGAGTGAATGTCCATTTACCGGTGGAGCAAAGAAACAGGCAGCCGGCGGGGGACGGTCGAACAGGGACTGGTGGCCGAACCAGCTCAATCTGAAGATCCTGCATCAGCACTCGGCGCTCTCGAACCCGATGGGAGAAGATTTTGATTATGCGAAGGAATTCAGGAGTCTCGATCTGGGTGCCATCAAGAAAGACCTGTATGACCTGATGACGGACTCCCGGGACTGGTGGCCGGCCGATTATGGTCACTATGGTCCGCTTTTTATTCGTATGGCCTGGCATAGCGCAGGGACTTACCGGATTGGCGATGGGCGCGGCGGCGGCGGGACCGGCAGCCAGCGCTTTGCTCCGTTGAACAGCTGGCCGGACAACGTCAACCTCGACAAGGCACGCTTGCTGCTCTGGCCGATCAAACAGAAATATGGTAAGAAGATCTCCTGGGCGGATCTGATGATCCTCGCCGGCAACTGTGCACTGGAGTCGATGGGACTCAAGACATTTGGCTTCGGCGGGGGTCGCGTTGATGTGTGGGAACCGGAAGAGGATATCTATTGGGGCACGGAGACGGAGTGGCTGGGTGACAGACGCTATGAAGGTGACCGTGAACTGGAAAACCCGCTCGGCGCGGTGCAGATGGGATTGATCTATGTCAATCCACAGGGACCGAACGGGAATCCGGATCCGGTCGCATCGGGCCGCGACATCCGCGAAACGTTCGGACGGATGGCAATGAATGATGAAGAAACTGTCGCCCTTGTCGCCGGTGGACACACATTCGGCAAATGTCACGGTGCCGCGCTGGAGTCGCATCTTGAGCGTGAGCCGGAAGCGGCGGGGATCGAGATGCAGGGGCTTGGCTGGAAGAATACCTTTGGTACCGGCAAAGGCTCCGATACGATCACCAGCGGCATCGAAGGCGCGTGGACCCCGGAGCCGACGAAATGGGACAACGGCTATTTCGACACACTGTTCCGTTACGAGTGGGAACTGACGAAGAGTCCAGCCGGTGCACACCAGTGGGTACCGAAGGGTGGCGCGGGTGCCACGGACGTTCCCGATGCCCATGACCCGGCGAAACGCCATGCGCCGATCATGACCACGGCAGATCTCGCAATGCGCATGGATCCTGACTATGAGAAGATCTCACGGCGTTTCCATAAGAACCCGGAAGAGTTCGCCGACGCATTCGCCCGTGCCTGGTTCAAGCTGACCCATCGCGATATGGGACCGCGGGTCCGATACCTCGGCGAGGAGGTACCGAAGGAAGAACTGATCTGGCAGGATCCGGTTCCGGCGGTCAATCATAAGCTCGTGGCTGATCAGGACATTGCGGCCCTGAAGAAAAAGATCCTCGCGTCAGGGCTTTCGGTGTCACAACTGGTCTCGACGGCATGGGCATCAGCTTCCACATTTCGCGGCTCCGATATGCGCGGTGGTGCCAACGGGGCCCGAATCCGCCTTAAGCCACAGATCGACTGGGAGGTGAACCAGCCGGCACAATTGAAATCGGTCCTGGAAACGCTTGAAACGGTCCGGTCGGAATTCAATAAATCGAAATCCGACGGCACAGCAATCTCACTGGCCGATCTGATCGTGCTGGGAGGATCTGCCGCGATTGAAGCGGCCGCAAAGAAGGCAGGCCACGATGTTCAGGTTCCCTTCATGCCCGGGCGGACCGATGCAACCCAGGAGCAGACCGATATCGACGCGTTCGCTGTCTTAGAGCCGTGTGCCGACGGGTTCCGCAATTACCTCAAGACTGGCTATACGGTATCGGCGGAGGAACTGCTGATTGATAAGGCGCAACTGCTGACGCTGACCGCTCCGGAGATGACGGTGCTGATCGGTGGTCTTCGTGTCCTGGGCGCGAACTATGACCGGTCCCGCCATGGCGTGTTCACCGATCGTCCGGAGACCCTTACCAATGATTTCTTCGTGAACCTGCTTGACATGGAGACGACATGGAAAGCCGCCTCCAAAGCGGATGACATCTTTGAGGGTCACGATCGCACGGGCGGTAAGCTCCGGTGGACTGGTACACGTGTCGATCTGATCTTTGGCTCAAACTCGCAATTGCGGGCTCTCGCCGAAGTCTATGCGTGCGGGGATTCACAAAACGGGTTTGTGAACGATTTCATTGCCGCATGGACCAAAGTGATGAACCTCGACCGGTTCGATCTCCGGTAGCGCTGTTCCTGTGAGAAATCCGCGGGTCCCTGTGGAAGGAGATGCGCCTTGAGCGTACCCTTTCACCGGGACCCCGGTGTTTTGATTCAGAACAATATTTTTCGCGCACAACACAACACCCGGGTGTGCGATCTCCGGCATGTTACGCGTTACTGCGCGATGTATTGATGTTTTCTCACTCCTTCTCTATATTAAAGTTCCTCCCCCGTACCTTGTCCTGTTTCAGTTATCTCCTTACGAAAGGAATCCACCATGAGGATTGCATTACTTCTGACTTTGTTCGTCGCACCATCCCTTTTTGCACAGAGCTGGACGAACATCGGTCCTGCAACAGAATCACCCGAGGCGATTCAGTATGACCCGTCAGATGCCGATCATCTGGTGGCAAGCTCCATCGGGGCTTTGTTCCATTCCACTGACGGAGGTGAGAGCTGGGGGCTTCTCTATTCGTTCAATGCCGACTTCTCCACCTGGTCGATCGAATTCGGGGACAGCACATCCGGAGCCTACTATGTCGGCGGCATGGTCGTGTATGACCCGAACAGCTCCGTGAACGGTGTATACCGGACGACAGACGGGGGTGCAAGTTTCGAACATCTGCTCACCGCTCCTTCGAAAGGACTCAGGGTTCACCCGCTGGACAACGACGTCATGGTCAGCCACTACGAGGACTTCGAAGGAACCGTCATGCGCACGACGGATGGCGGTGCGACCTGGACCAACATCGGGTCGGGAAATCTGCAGACTGTACGGACGATCGCCCTCGACCCGTTCGATACGGAAACGATCTACGCTTCCTCGTTTTCCGGCCTGAGGAAATCGACCGACGGCGGTGCGACATGGAATTCAACAGGGTTCGACGGAACGAGCATGCACCTGATGGAGACACATCCGACGATCCCGAACAAGGTCTACGCCGGAACAGGCTTCTTCGTGAATCCTGAAGGATTCTACGAGTCAGAAGACGGCGGGGCGACATGGAATGAAGTCGACCTTCCGTACCGTGACTTTGTGGGGGACCATCCCCGGATCCTGAGGTTTGCGGTGAGTGATCCCGATGTTATGTACCTCGGTGAGGTGAATGAGATATTCCACTCCGGCAACGGGGGAGCAAGCTGGACCTCTGCCACATTCCGGGAAAGCTCCTTCTTTTACACGCTGGGGCTGACGATCAATCCGGTCGATCCGGCAATCGCAAAGGCCACCAGCGACACCAGGGCTGTAGGAACGAGCAATGGCGGCCAGCTCTGGGAGGACTTCTCCCTGCCTCTGAACTACGTAAGCTCGCTCGAGGTCCTGCTCGAGGGAGAGGTGGAGCATATCTATGCAGGGACATACTACGGGAATCTCCGGTATGATTCCCATACGGGCGAGTGGGTCGACTATACCAGCCCCGGGTTTATCGGCATCGAATCACATGCGCTGGGCATCGATCCTGAGATGCCCGAACTGCTGCTGACCGGAGTTGGCAACGCGCTGGGCCAGTCGATCATTGAGCGGAGCACGGACTACGGCGCGACCTCCAGAAATGTCTGGGACAACTTCTCGACAGGTGGAGGAATCCCGGCCGCGATGAAGAGCGATCCGCTGAACAGCGGCGTGTTCTATTTTGCCACGGTCAGCTCTGTTGCCCCGGACCAGATCCTCAAGTCGACCGACTTCGGTGACAGCTGGGCACCTCTGGATGGCGGCCAGTTCACCTACACCGATATCGCCGTTGATCCGGTGAACAGCGGGACGGTCTATGCGTCCGGTGACGTTCAGGTGATGAAATCGACCGATGGCGGAACAACCTTCCTGCCGGCAAATAGCGGCCTTCCATCGGCATACGGGGTCTATTGTGTCGACATCAGTCCATTCAATCCGGATGTGCTGGTCTGTTCCAATGACCTCGGTATCTACCGAACGGACGATGGCGGGGCGAACTGGACACAGGTGGTGAGCGGTGTTTCATGCAAGAATGTGGAGTTCAGCAGGGTGGATGCGGGAATCGCCGCCGTTGTTACCTGGGGAGATGAAGTGATGATCAGTGAGGATGACGGGAGCACATGGGATGATTTCCAGGGAGACCTTCCACCAATCACGCTGGACGACCTCCGGTTTTCGTCTGACGGATCTGCCCTCTATGTAAGTACCATCGGCCAGTCGATCTACAGCACACCGGTTGAAACATCGGGCGGCGGGATCCCGTGCGAGGTAGTGTCAGACTTCAAGTCAGCCTGCATCGGGGCCAACACGCTCGTTGCCCGTATTCTGGTTTCCGGGTCCGTGCAGTATGTAGGAGAGACGGTCGTCATCAACGTGGACGGCACCGACTATGAGACTACGCTCGAAACAAACGGTTCCGGGAATTCAAAAGCAAAATTCAAGCTGAGGAACCAGGGCGGGGGCGAGCACACGGTAAGCCTCGTGACACCGGCGGGGTGTTTCGATCCAATGGTCGTCGCCTGCGATTCATCGCTCCGGAGAGAGATGGAAGCGTGGATTGTTGAAGAATTCGGCATGGATCCCTCCGTCTCTGTGTTTTCATCTTCAGAGATCCCTGCGCAGACTGTTCTGATGGACAACTATCCAAATCCGTTCAATCCTTCAACAACCATCAGCTACGGACTCAGCCATGACGGTCCGGTGTCATTGAAGATCTACTCGATGCTCGGCGAGGAAGTGGCGACGCTGGTGGACGAGTACCAGACCGCCGGTTTCAGGAGTGTGATCTGGGAAGGGCGGAACGGAAGCGGCGCTCAGGCCGCGAGCGGTATCTACCTGTACCGGCTTACGACGGGAAGTGTTGTGCAGACTGGCAAGATGATGCTGATGAAGTAGTCGACTCTCATTCGATATTCCGGTTTCCAGGGGGCGGTGCCATCCATTGAGCACGACTAACAGGACAAAAACCCGTGGAGTTGGGCTGGATCATCCTTCTTCGCACCGGTGAAAAACCATACAGCTGGAGCAGCAAAGAAGGATCCATTCCGGGGCCGGGTAACATCCCGGCCCCGTGATGTTTGCTCGCGCGGTTCTTGTTGGGTCAATCACCCTATTTCAGGAGCACTGCCTTTCTTACCTGAACGAAATCGTCCGCCCGGAACAGATAATAGTAGATGCCGCTCGCAAGGCTCTTCCCGTCAAACCATGCAACATGCTCTCCCGCCTCAACCGGCCGGTCGACCAGCACGCTGACCTCTCTTCCCAGGATATCGAGCACCTTCAACTGCACGAAGGCAGAAACCGGAACATGATACTCGATTCTTGTTACCGCGTTGAATGGATTCGGATAGTTCTGTTCGAGGGCAAACGTTGTCGGGACGCCGGGGTTATCCTGCACAGCAACGGCGATTCTGGATACGTCACGGAGAATCCAGGTCTCAGGATCCAGCTCAAGGTCTGTTGGTTCGCCGGGAACGAGAAACGTAAATATCTGACCGTCAAAGGAATGATCAACCACAACAGTGGTATCCCATCCATTACCCGAAACCCCGAGATCGACAGGCATTCTGAAGAACGCGGGGGTGGTAGTCCCGGTGGTCTGATCAATGCCGACCGTCACCGTGTGTCCGCTCTCGGTTTCCGAACTGTACCACCAGTAGTAGTAGTGCGGGAATCGCTCTCCATAGATCCATTGATCGAAGAAATAGCCCAGCTCCCGGCCGGACACGGTTTCAGCGACGAGCTGAAAGTTCTCCGTGGTGGCGACCCCGTACCGGAATGCCGGATCTGAGGCGTAGGCGAACATCACATCGAAGAACACCGAATCCCCCAGAACATGTCTCAGCATATGCAGGACTGATGCCCCTTTGCTGTAAACAAGCGCCGAGTTGAAGATGCTCCAGTCACTGGATGTGTCAGCGCGGTAGATGCTGCCATTCGCCGTTTTCGCGTAGGAAAGATTCGACAGGATCTCACTCCAGTAACCGGAGGATCCATACATCTCTTCATAGTAGAGGGCCTCACTATAGGTGGCAAACCCCTCATTCATCCAGATGTTCGGCCAGTTGGCACAGGTGATCAGATCGCCAAACCACTGATGGGCAAGTTCGTGTGCGATGATCGGCTCACTATAGGTACCGGTGGATGTCATTGTCTGATGTTCCATTGCCCCTCCCCAGCCGAAGTCGCAATGACCATATTTCTCTTCGATGAACGGGTACATGCCGAACATTTCCGAGAAAATTTCAAGCATGTCAACCGTTTTGCCGAGGCTTACCTGAGCAGTAGAAAGGTTCTCCGGAAGCACGTAGTTCAGGATCTCCATCGAATCGGTAGGTGAGTAGTGGAACCAGTCAGAAAACTCCGCGAAGTCAGAGATCGTGACGGAAACCAGATAGGTCGTAATCGGATAACGCTCAGCCCATTTCCAGGTTTTCGTTCCATCACCGTTGTCAACCACCCCGGTCAGAACGCCGTTCGATCCCGCTTTCAGGTCGCTCCTGCAGGTGATCCAGATATCGACCGAATCTGCCTTGTCAGTCGGATGGTCTTTGCATGGCCACCAGTCCTTTGCCCCGTATGGTTCGCTGAGAGTCCAGATCCAGGGGACCCCACCGTGAGAGGAGAACTCGAAACTCCCGAAACCGGAGCTTCCCGGAACACCCTGGTAGTAAATCTCCATCGAGAACAATTCTCCGGCCAGGTACGGTCGGTCGAGGGTGATGTCAATTGTCTCATCCCCCTGAAGGAAGGGGGTTTCCAATCCGTCCATGACAACAGCATTCACCGTCAGGGGATTCATCAGGTTCAGGGTGACTGCCTCCAGGCCGGCGCCCAGGCACTTTCCCTGTACAGTGACGGTGCCCCGGAGGTAGTTCGGTGAGGTCGTGATCGTGAGGTCAAGCTTATAGTAGGTGATGTCGATATTCTCGTCGACCAGGGTCTCGGTCAGACCTTTCATCATAGCATGACGACGGGTCATTTCATCTTTGTAGAATTTGTTCTCTGTATCACTGACCGCATCCTGCTGGGCCCGGACGATCGTCAGGCTCGTCATCGATAGGATCAGGAGGCAAAGGAGTTTCTTCATGGCGAGGTCTCTTCAGTGTGTGAGGGGGCAAGGCGGGTATTCCCGCGAAGCCGCGAAGATAGTGCAAGAAAAAGACACAAGACCTGTGCCGGGGAGGAGAGGGCAAAGGGGTCTAAACAAGCCCATTCCGGAAGGGAGGCACGCCCGGGTTTCTCAATATTGCAAGGGGGGAGACCCAGTGATGAGAATCTGGCCCCAGTGGGGTGAAATTGTGAGGCCCCGTTCCTAGTGGCCAAAGACCCTGACCCCGCCCTGTGCAGCCACACCAACAATGATGACCGCATCAATCAGGGCGCCGATTGCCAGACCGCTCCATTTCAGGTTCTTCCGATTTGGTCTCTGAAGCGCATCGATGTCATTGACGGCAACGAGCGTATCTGCACCGGTGGCCGAGATAACCAGCCCCGAGTTGAATGGAACGGTTCCCGATGCAAGGTGCTCTTCAAGAGCTGGTCCCGGAACCCGGTTCCCCCGGGTGTAAAACGACTTCACATCCCCAGCAGCGATCCACAGTGTCGTCTCCTGATCACTTATGAGAATATGCGCTCCGGAGAGATTCTTGTCGAGCGAGAATCCGAGGAACACTCCCTCAGCCTTCCATATCCCGTACGATGACGGGTCCATGGTGACGATAATAGAGTCGTAGAGTTGAGGAAGAGAGATATCCGGATCT
>JAOUDE010000021.1 GCA_029859455.1 Ignavibacteria bacterium
GGTGCTTTGTTGTCGACCGCTCTGTCTTCGACCAGGTCGGCCGGTTCGACGAGCGGTACGGCCTCTATTTTGGAGACAACGACTTTGCCCGTACGCTCAAGCGGAACAGGATCCTTCACGCCATGGTGCCATCCAGTTTCGTGGAACACCATGGAGGATATACGACAGGAAACTATGACGCATCTGCCACCCCTGCGTATGCGCGGGACAGGGAAGCATACATCAAGAAATGGGGGGATACGGCGTGGCGAAAGTTCTGTACACGGTTTTCGAGGATATGAGAGGTTGGATAAGAAGAGGGTAATCGATTCTCCTGTTCTCTAACGGGGAAACCGGGAGACACCGGGACGACCTCCTCCTTTGAATTGACTCCGGATCTTCGTATCTTAATTACTGCGCCTCGGTGACATTGCCCGGGGCGTTTTTTTGTGCACCGACCCTGAAGAAAGAGATGCATATGCTGAAGAGAAACGACATCCGAAATATCGCGATCATTGCACATGTGGACCATGGCAAAACGACCCTCGTGGACCACATGCTGAAGCAAACAGGGACATTCAGGGAGAACCAGGATGTCGAAAAGCGGGTGATGGATTCCAACGAGCTCGAAAAAGAGCGCGGCATTACGATCCTGGCCAAGAATACCGCGGTCCTTTACCGCCATACCGGAGAAAACGGGAAGGAAGAGACGGTCAAGATCAACATTGTGGATACGCCGGGGCACTCCGACTTTGCCGGAGAGGTTGAACGGACGCTGAAAATGGTGGATGGCGTCCTCCTCCTCGTCGATGCCGCCGAAGGCCCCCTTCCCGGCACCAAGTTCGTCCTGAAGAAATCGCTCGACCTGCAGCTCCAGCCGATTGTCGTCATCAACAAGATCGACAGAAAAGACGCCCGGCCGCATCAGGTGCTGGACGAAGTGTTCGAGTTGTTTCTTTCACTCGGAGCTGACAACCAGCAGCTCGATTTCCCCACCGTGTACTGTATCGCCAAACAGGGAATCGCCACACTCGAGCTGGACCAGGAATCGACATCGCTGGAGCCGTTGTTCAAGGCGATCATCGGACGGATCCCTCCCCCGGCCGGCGATGCGTCGCTCCCGTTCAGGATGCTTGTGACAACAATCGACTACAATGATTATCTTGGCCGGCTCGGCATCGGGACGATCGACCGCGGAACGATCCGCCTCGGTTCGCCGATGAAGGTGGTTCACCGGAGCGGTACCGTGGATGACGCCCGCGTGACAAAGATCTACACCTTCCAGGGTCTGAAACGCATGGAGGTCGCCGAAGCATCGGCAGGTGACATCATCGCTCTCGCAGGTATGGAAGATGTCGATATCGGCGAAACGATCGCTGATGCGGCTGACCCGGCACCGATCACGTTCGTGACAATCGAAGAACCGACCCTGTCGATGAATTTTGTTGTCAACAATTCGCCCTTTGCCGGACTGGAAGGAAAATTTGTTACCACGCGCCATCTCGGGGACCGGCTTGCGAGAGAGCTGAGGTCCAACGTCAGCCTCCGGGTTGAGCTGACCGAGAGCCCTGATGTCTTCAAGGTGAGCGGACGCGGAGAACTGCATCTCGGCATCCTGGTGGAAACGATGCGCCGGGAAGGGTACGAGTTCCAGGTCTCCGCACCCGAAGTGATCTACAAGACAATCGACGACGTCCTCTGCGAACCGATGGAACATGTGATCATCGATGTGCCGGAGGAATTCGCCGGGACCGTGATCCAGAACCTCGGCCGCAGAAAGGGAATCATGAAAAACCTGATCCCGACACAGGGCCAGTCGCGGCTCGAGTTTGTCATTCCTGCACGCGGACTTCTGGGGTTCAGGTCCGAGTTCATGACGGAGACCCGCGGAACCGGAATTCTTCATCACAATTTCCATGGCTACGAGCCGCACAAGGGCCCCCTTTCAACACGGACCAAAGGTGCAATTATTCAGCTCGAGGACGGTTCCGCAACGGCATATGCAATGTTCAAACTGCAGGAACGGATGACCTTCTTCATCGATCCGGGCTGCAAAGTGTACAGAGGGATGATTGTTGGTGAGAATTCCCGTGACGAGGATCTTGTGGTGAACGTCTGCAAAGCCAAACAGCTGACCAACATGCGGGCCAGCGGAGCTGATGAAGCGGTGAGACTGGAACCTGCCAGGGTTCAATCACTGGAACAGGCGATGGAGTGGATTGCGAATGATGAGTATATCGAAGTGACCCCGAAATCGCTCCGGCTCAGGAAGAAGTACCTGGACCACAACGAGCGGAGCAGGATGGAAAAAGCGAGGGTGTAGCGACCCCCGCAAAAGAATCACCACGAAGGCACAAAGAAGAGCAAAAAGTATTTCCGGGGATTCCCTCGAAGTCTTCTCTTGGTGTCTGTGTGGCATAACAACCGCTGTTGCGTAGAAGCAGAACCGCTCACCCGCCCCTACCGGAAGTCCTCCTCCCTCCACCCCTTCCCTCTCTTGAATCCCAGCTGACCGAGCAATTTATCAGTAAACGACCCGACGTACTCCTCGACTGTTTTCGGAACGAAATAGAGCGGTGGTGAGATCGGCATGATCACCGCGCCGTATGTCGAGAGGCGTGTGCATTGTTCCAGTGTGAGGGTCGACATCGGCGTTTCGCGCACACAAAGGATCAGCCTGTAACGCTCCTTGAGGCACACCTGGGCCGCGCGTGTGATCAGCGTGTCGCCCAGTCCGGACGCGATCTTGCCAATGGTCGACGTCGACGCAGGCAGAATCACCATCGCATCGAACCGGTTCGAACCTGAGGCCATCGGCGCAGTGAGGTCATCATCAGAAAACGAACGGTTCACGTATTGATGAAGGTCTTTCTCGCCGATGTTCAGTTCATCGCGCAGAAGGACCTTCCCCCATGAACTGACGATCAGGAATTTGTCCGCTTCACACTTCTTCAGAAAATCAAGTGCATAAACAGCCCCTGAAGAGCCGGTGACAGCCACAACGATCTTTTGTTTGCCTGGTTGGTTCAAGGTAGAGCCTGTTCGTTCAGTTATTCGATTGTCTGTTAGTTAACAGTTTTGATCGTCGATAGTCGGACGAACGGAACCGGATAGACCGATCAGACGATTTTCTCTGGTGCATCTGATCTGTTCGATCGATTCGGTCAGTTCGCCGTTAGGCATACATCCCAAGGGCAATCATCGCGAATACGGCAAAGCCGGCCACGGCATTGATCCTGAAAAACGCCAGCTCGACATCTTCCGCCTTCTTCTGCTCGAGGTAAAGCAGGTATCCCGTGACTGCCAGCAAAGGCAGCGCGAGGAGCGAGAGAGGCGAGATCGGAAACAACGCTGCAAGAAAAAGAAACGCTATCAGATGAAAATACCCCGAGAACCGCAACGCACGCTCCCTTCCGAAACGGGAAGGAAATGATTGAAGTGATGTCTTCCTGTCAAACTCCTCATCAAGAGTCGAATAAATAATATCGAATCCGGCAACCCAGAAGAGCGTAAACAACGAGAGCAGTGCGGGTGTGAGGAGGTTCTCGAATGACGGTGAGACGGCGAACCAGCCGCCGAGCGGGCCCATGGCGAGACCGAGACCGACCCCGAAGTGAGCGAGCGGGGTGTAGCGTTTCATCGTTGGATAGAGGACGAAGACCGCCAGCGGGATGGGGGAGAGCAGGAAACAGAAGTCAGAGATCAGATAGGCGGACCCGAAGTAGAGCATCAGACCTGCACAGAGCACCCCGACCGCCTCCATCATCGTCATCCTGCCACTCGGCAGTTCCCGTCCTGCCGTTCGGGGATTCATCCCGTCAATCCGCCTGTCGATCACCCGGTTCAGAACGAATGCAACGGTCCTTGCCCCGGTCGCCGCCGTCAGAACAAGGACCAGCACCGTCCAGGCCGGTATCATCCCATTGGACCCCAGCAACACACCGGAGTAGATCACGGGGAGTGAAAAAAGGGTGTGTTCGATTTTTACGAATGAAAGGAAACGACGCAACGGCTGATCTGTTTTGTTTGGTCTGGGGGTGTATTCGGTCTGCTCAGTCTGTTTTGGCCTACTCAGTTGTTGAGTGTCAGTCGCTCACGTCCGACTTCCCTGTCCACATCTTCATTCTTCTGTCCTCTGTCTCCTCCCCGCTCCACCCCCGCCTACTCCCACTCAATGGTCGCCGGCGGCTTCGAACTGATATCATACACCACTCTGTTAATCCCCCGGACCTCGTTCGTAATCCGGGAGGAGATCCTCGCCATCACATCATGCGGCATCCGGTACCAGTCAGCTGTCATCCCGTCAACGCTTGTCACCGCGCGGATGGCGGCGGTGTATTCGTATGTCCTGCCATCTCCCATCACGCCGACCGACTGAACCGGCAGGAGCACCGTGAACCCCTGCCATATGTCACGGTAGATCCCTCCCTTCCTGATCTCTTCGACAAAGATCAGGTCCGCCTGTCTGAGCATCGCAAGCCGTGGTTCCGTCACTTCTCCCAGGACACGGACAGCCAGGCCCGGACCGGGGAACGGGTGCCGCCAGATGAGATCTTCAGGAAGACCAAGCTCCGTTCCCACCGCCCTGACCTCATCCTTGAACAATTCCCGGAACGGTTCGACCAGTTTCAGCTTCATCGTCTCCGGAAGTCCGCCGACGTTGTGATGGGTTTTGATGGTTACCGACGGCCCTCGGAAGGATGTCGACTCAATGACATCCGGGTAGAGTGTCCCCTGCGCCAGAAAATCAACAGTACCGAGCCGTTTCGCTTCTTCTTCGAAATGATCGATAAACAGCTTGCCGATGATCTTCCGTTTCTTCTCAGGGTCGGTGACACCTTTCAGGCCGGCCAGGAATCCGGCGGAAGCGTTCACAAAACTGAGATTGATGTGAAACTGTTCACGAAATGTTTTCACCACCTGCTCGCTTTCCCCGTGCCGCATCAACCCGTTGTCGATATGAACACAGTGGAGCTGGTCACCGATCGCCTTGTGGATCAACACCGCGGCGACGGAGGAATCGACGCCGCCGCTGAGAGCGCAGATGACGCGCCCGTCTCCCACCTGCTCTTTGATCTCTGTTACTGCCCGGGCGATGTATGATGAAGCGTTCCATCCTCCCTTCAACGCACAGATCCTGTAGAGAAAATTTCTCAGGATCGTGTTTCCTTCTTTCGTGTGGACAACCTCCGGATGAAACTGCACGCCGAAGATCTTCTTCGATTTGTTCCGGATGGCGCAGATTGGCGAGTTCTCGGTATGGGCAATCGGTTCGAAGCCGGCAGGGATTTTCTTCAGATGATCGGCATGGCTCATCCAGACGGTCGACTTGTTCGATCCGTTCGTCCCGACGCCAGCGAGAAGGTCAGAAGCATCATCCACAATCAGCTCGGCAAAACCGTATTCCCTTCTGGCAGCCGAATCTACCTCGCCGTTCAGCTGAAAGGCGATCATCTGCAGACCATAACAGATACCGAGGACCGGGATCCCCAGGTCGAACAGGTCGGGAGAGGAAAGTGGAGCTTCCTTTTCATACGTGCTGTGGGGCCCGCCGGACAGGATAATCCCGGAAGGATTCATCTGTCGGATCTTTTCCGGGCTCAGATTGAACGGATGGAGCTCCGAATAGACGCCAAGCTCCCTCACACGCCGGGCGATCAGCTGGGAGTACTGGGAACCGTAGTCGAGGACAAGAACGAGCTCAGAATGGGTCATAGGAGGAAGGTTGCCAAAGAAAAGAGTATACGGAATTATCGGGGAATCGACAACGCTCCCGGAACCGGGATATCACCCCAGAACCTTCCCATCGGCGCTCAGAAGCTTCACCGGGGAAGATTGAGCGGCTCCTTCCTGTTCCCTGAAACTCAGCACATCCATCGGGCAGACGGTGACGCAGACCCCGCAGCCGATACAGGAACTGGTTGCATTATCCAGCACCTCCTGCTTCAGCGCGTAACTCATGACGTCGATGCCGACCTGGCAGTTGCGGGAACACTCATTACACGCAATACATTTATCATTCGACGTGATCCGGAAACGCCCCCATTTCAGCTTCGTGAACAGTTTCGACTGGATCTGCATCATCTTCGCGAGGGGACACCAGTAGCGACACCAGACCTTTCCTCCAAGGAACGGGTACAGGGTGACCGGCAGGATGCCGACAAGCCAGACATCGACCAGGATCCGGTAGAGCTGAAGCCCGGTTTCGGCCGTCCCTGCAACATACTCTGAGATATGCTTTGTAAGCACCGCCGCAGTAACGATCACCGCAAGGCCGAGTACTGCGGCATTCATCCACTCCCACTTGATCGCGATCTTCCCCTTGGGGGCAAGGTGGCGCCACCGGTCGCCAAAGGTTTCCGCGAGTCCTCCGCAGCCACAGATCCAGGAACAGTACCGTTTTCCCTGGAACAACACAAAGACCGGAATGACCACAAAGGTGAGGAGAACCCCCCAGACCACCCAGACTTCATGGGGATTATAGAAGAACGTATAGAAGAACAAGGGCCATGCATAAATAAGGCCGTAGCTCCTCCATGCCTGATCAGCAAACGTCGGATCGGTCGCCAGCTTTTCCCCTATCCACTGGTTCGCGACGGCTGACTGAAACAGGAATTCCGGAATAAGAAAGAAGAAGATGATCTGAAAGCCGATCAGACTCACGAACCGCCAGATCTGAAACCGGTCCTTCCGTTCAAGGCCCCATCGCTTCAACGCCTGAATGCCGAACACGGTCACCAGAAGGGTGTACATGACCGTATACCAGAAGGACCATGGGCGATCGAAGAACGAGAGGAAACGGTACCCCCAGTCTTTGTACGGCCAGAACTCCTGACCTGAGCCGAGTTTCGCGCCGTAGATCGTGTACCAGACAAAAAACGAAATGCCGAGCCAGGCGAAGCGGTCCCCTTTCATCCCGAACCTGATCAGGGCACCGAGACTGAGAGCCCAGATGAATGCCCCAGACCAGGACGGAAGCATGGTCAGATCGACCGGACCGATTGAAGGATACCCACCCTCAGCGGCTCCGAATACCCAGAGGCCGGTCAGCGCTGCAGCAGACAAGAGCAGGGTTCGCAGGAGACTCCCCTCCCACTCGTTCTCCATCCGGATCCCGAGTGATTTCAGAAATGCACGGGGAACATCGGCACCGATCAGGACAAAGGCATGGTCGAACGGAATGGTTCGCTCCTTCCCGTCCATATCCAGAGTCGCCTTCTCAGCCGAGAATTCCTTCACCTCCGACCGAAGGATAACCTCGATCGCCCCCTGACGGACAGCCTCGTTCAGTTTCTTCTCATTATCCTTGAAGAGCCTGCTGAATTCCTTCCCCCGGTAAGAGAGGATCACCCTGTTCTGTTCACTGAGCGTCAGCGCCGCTTCGACGGCGCTGTTCCCGCCACCGACAACCAGGATCTGTTCATCGTGGTATTTCTTCGGCGAGTAGAGGCGGTGGTAGACCTTCTCGAGATCCTCCCCCGGGACTCCCAGCTTTCGGGGGTTCCCTCGCTGCCCCGTCGCAAGGACAATCCGTTTTCCCCGATAGGAACCTGCTGATGTTCGTACGCTGAACGCTCCCTCTTTTCCTTCGATCCCTTCGACTCCCTCGCCGGTCTTCACGTTGAGCCGGTTCTCTTCGATGATCTGATGCCAACGCTGGATCAGCTCTTCCTTTGTCGCTCCGTCCAGCCAGAGTTTTCCCTTCGGCGGCTGACTGTCCGGTTCTGCATAGACATACTTTCCTTCCGGGAAATTCTCGATCGTGGTGGCCACCTTCGACTTCTCCAGGAGGATATACCGCATCCCCCTCTCGTTCGCCTCGAGGGCCGCGTTCAACCCCGCTGCACCAGCCCCGATAATCACCACGTCATACAAATCATCGTCACCTCCGCCTGTCGCTCCGGAAAGGCCGGCGATATGATCGATGACATCGTAGCCCTGCGCCATCGCATACTTAATGACGGGAGCGCCCGCCAGATCACCAATAACATAGAGCCCGTTGATGTTGCTCTGGTTGTTTTTGCGAAGGTAAGGCCGTTCATTCGGGCCGCTTCCGGAATGGAGAATGCCGACGAGCGCCTGCCTGATGGTGTTCATCTGTAAGCCCATAACCTCTCTATTGTTTCTTCACTTCAGAGACTGTCTGTGGCACCAGGGTCGCTCCGCAGTCGGAACACCGACCGGATGAAGGATGATTCAGAGCCCCGCATTTCTCACACTTCACCGGAGAACGTGTCGTCGCTACCTTCGCCCATCCACGCGGAACCTCCACAGGCCCGGCGACCGGAGGCCTCGTCAGAACATACAGGTAGCCGGGAGCACTGAACAAGAGTCCGATAAAGAAATGTCGGATCGGATCGAGTCCTTTTGATACCGCCGTATATCCGCTCAGCCCGGCAAACATCAGGGCGACGAGCAGATAGAGTCCGGCAGCGAACCAGAAGAAATCAACGCCGGTTTCCATCGATCCCCCCTGAGGGTCCGGACTGTTTTCCTGAAACAAGGCGCCTCTTGGCTGGAGGGTGGCGAAATACTCCTCCGGTTTTGCCAGAAACTGATCCAGCATCTCCCGCTTGAGGGGAACGCGGCGACCCCTCACGATCAGGGCGATATCCTCCCCGGTCACCGGCACCCCACACACGGTACAGACCTCGCCCGCAACCGCCGGCATCACCTCATAAGGGATCTCCTGTGGCTCCTGGTCTGCCAGGGCCACTCCCGAAGCGGACAGAAGAGACAATACAAGGAGAGAAGAGGCGAGACTTCGATGCTTCCGGAACACAGATGCTCCTGTTGTTGAACAATCAACAGTACGAAAGGGATTCGCATGATGCAATCTCACAGAAACATACCAGCCTTCCGCGCATGGTGCCAACACCATTCACGGTCTGTCTGTTTGCACAGATCTTGAAAAAATGTCCGATTTCATGCAACTTTGGCTTCTCCACTTCCCTCTCATTGGAGTCAGTCAGGCATGAAGGGCCGGTCCACAGCTGTCAATCCACCCAACCGTTTCGAAACGAAGTCGTTCGAACCGATCGAGATCGATCTGCCGGAGGACGAGGAGCGTCCGCCGGTCCCAACCCGTTTCTACCGGGATACGTCACGTACCATCCTTGCCCGAAACGACAGCCCGGACGTCCCCTTCACGTTCAGTGTCAACCCGTACAGGGGGTGTGAGCACGGATGTATCTATTGCTACGCCCGCCCCTCGCACGAGTACCTCGGTTTTTCGGCAGGACTCGACTTTGAATCCAGGATTATGGTCAAGACGGATGCGCCCGCTCTTCTGAGGAAGGAGTTCATGCGGAAGGGGTGGATTGCCCAGACGATCGCGTTTTCAGGAAACACGGACTGCTATCAGCCGGTCGAACGGAAGCTTGAGCTGACACGTCAGTGTCTCGAGGTCTGCCTCGAGTTCGGCAACCCGGTCGGCATCATCACCAAGAATACTCTCCTGCTGAGGGACCTGGAGATCCTCAGAAAACTGGCTGCCTCAAATCTGGTGCATGTCCTCCTTTCCATCACGACGCTGGACACGCAGCTTGCACGCACAATGGAACCGCGAACCGCATCGCCGGATATGAAGCTTGGCGCGATCGAATCGCTTGCAGGCGCCGGGATTCCCGCCGGCGTGATGATCGCACCGGTGGTTCCCGGTCTGACCGATCGTGAGATTCCGGAGATCCTGAAACAGTCCGCACGACACGGAGCAACCAGCGCGGGGTATATTCTGCTCCGGCTCCCCGGTGCCGTGGAGCCGCTGTTCCTGGAGTGGCTTGAACGTGAGTTTCCGGAGCGACGGAAGAAGGTGATCGGGGCAATCAGGAACGCGCGGGGCGGAGGCCTGAGCGATACGAAGTTCGGGCGGAGAATGAAGGGAGAAGGACCCGCCGCAGAAGTCATCAGCGACCTGTTCGCACTCCATGCCAGGAAATATCAGCTTGGAGGACGATGGAAACCGTTGTCAACGGAGAAGTTCCGAAGAAGCAGTAACAGTCAGCTTGCGCTTGGCCTTTGACGAAGAGAGAGTCTCTCAAACTGTCCCCCTCCTTCCTTGAATACCTCCCCCCTTTTCGGTATTTTTGAACCATTCTGATGTACGGGGACATTCCCCGAACCTTCAACTGATAACCCCGAACTCTCCCCGATTGCTGTCCCGGGAACCAAGGAGCTTTTGACACAATGTCCGCCGATTTTTCCAGAACAGACCACTTCAGCAACCGCCATATCGGACCGGATCAGGCAGAGATCGACCTGATGCTTTCATCGGTCGGGTCGGACTCAATTGATTCCTTCATCGAAAGCGTGATCCCGAAGGCGCTGCGGACGACGAAGCCGCTCGGCATCGGTGTTCCCAGAAGCGAACACGATACACTGGCATCGATCCGGGGAATCGCATCCAGGAACGAGGTCTTTCGATCCCTCCTCGGAATGGGCTATCATGACACGATCACGCCGCCTGTCATCCAGCGCAATATTCTGGAAAACCCTGGCTGGTATACTCAGTATACCCCGTACCAGTCGGAGATCGCTCAGGGGCGGCTCGAAGCGCTGCTGAATTTTCAAACGATGGTGATTGATTTGACCGGCCTTCCTTGCGCGAACGCGTCTCTCCTCGATGAAGCGACTGCGGCTGCGGAAGCGATGCATATGTTTCATGCCGTGTTCAGGGAGCCTGAGCGGAACACTTTTTTCGTCTCTTCCAGCTGTCACCCGCAGAACATCGGTGTGGTCAAAACAAGAGCGAAACCGCTCGGGATCACGGTTGTCGTGGGAGACCACAGGAACTACGAGTTCGGACCCGGCGTGTTCGGTGCCCTTCTCCAGTACCCGGCAACCGACGGGGAAGTTGAGAACTATGCCGATTTCTGCACACGTGCCCATGAGGCCGGCGCCCTCGTCGCGGTGGCCGCCGACCTGCTCAGCCTTTCCCTGCTCAAACCACCCGGCGAATTCGGCGCAGATGCAGCGGTCGGCAACACACAACGGTTCGGCGTTCCGATGGGATACGGAGGACCGCACGCAGCATTTTTTTCAACCAGGGACGAATTCAAACGCCACATGCCCGGAAGAATCATCGGCGTCTCGGTCGACCGGACCGGAGCGCCGGCGCTCAGAATGGCGCTCCAGACGCGGGAACAGCATATCAAACGGGAGAAGGCGACATCGAATATCTGTACCGCGCAGGTCCTCCTCGCCGTCATGGCCGGTATGTACGCGGTGTATCACGGACCGGACGGGATTTCCGGGATTGCCGGAATGATTCACCGGTTGACCAGACTTCTTGATGCAGGTCTGACGAAGCTGGGACATCGCTGCCATCACCGCGACTTCTTCGACACCATCCGGGTGACACCGAACGGCATGACCCCTGAAGCGGTGTTTTCCTCCGCCGCGACGGAAAAAATCAACCTCAGGCGTTTCGGTGATGACACCATCGGCATCGCGCTGGATGAAGTCAGCGACCTGCATGAGGTCGAAACGCTGTTCCGCCTGTTCACACCGGACGGACAGCCTCCTCTGACCATCCGGGACGTTGATCCGGACCGGATCAACGGTTATACGGGAGGCATGAGGAGAACAACGCCGTTCCTTGCGCACCCCGTGTTCAACAAGCACCGGTCCGAAACCGAGATGCTCCGGTATATGAAGAGACTCGAGTCCCGCGACCTCTCGCTGACCACCAGCATGATCTCCCTCGGTTCCTGTACAATGAAACTGAACGCGACCACAGAGATGATCCCGGTGACTTGGAGAAAATTCGGTTCCCTTCACCCGTTCGCCCCCACCGGACAGTCGCAGGGCTATGCGGAACTCTTCCGCCAGCTGGAATTGTGGCTGGAGGATATCACCGGGTTTGCCAAAGTTTCGCTTCAGCCGAATTCCGGCGCGCAGGGTGAGTACGCGGGACTGATGTCGATCCATGCCTACCACGAGGCGCGCGGAGATTCAGAGCGAACGATCTGCCTCATTCCGTCATCGGCTCACGGAACGAATCCCGCCAGCGCGGTGATGGCGGGCATGAGCGTGGTTGTGGTGCGATGCGACGAAAAGGGGAACATCGACCTGGAGGATCTCACCGCAAAGGCGACACAGTACCGGGAGAAGCTCGCGGCTCTCATGGTCACATACCCGTCGACCCATGGTGTCTTCGAAGAATCGATCAAGACCATCTGCCGTATCGTTCATGAGAATGGCGGCCAGGTCTATATGGACGGAGCGAACATGAATGCCCAGGTCGGCCTCTGCCGGCCCGCTGAGCTCGGGGCAGATGTCTGCCATTTGAATCTGCACAAAACATTCTGCATACCGCACGGGGGTGGAGGCCCGGGGGTGGGACCGATCGGTGTCGCGGCACATCTCGTCCCGTTCCTCCCATCACACCCGGTCGTTCCGGTCGGCTCCGCAAAATCGATCGGCCCGGTCTCAGCCGCACCCTGGGGAAGCGCCAGCATCCTCCCGATCTCATGGTCGTACATCGCCATGATGGGGAGCGAGGGATTGACACAGGCAACGCGCATTGCCATCCTCAGCGCGAATTACATGGCAACCAGGCTCGAAGACCATTATCCGATTCTCTACCGGGGAATCAACCACCGGGTCGCCCATGAGTTCATCGTCGATCTGCGGGGATTCCGCGGGACGGCAGGAATCGAAGCGGAGGATGTCGCCAAGCGGCTGATCGACTACGGCTTCCATGCCCCGACCGTCTCCTTCCCGGTTGCCGGCACACTGATGATAGAACCGACCGAAAGCGAATCGAAGGACGAACTGGACCGGTTCTGCGATGCCATGATCGCAATCCGACAGGAGATCGCAGAAATCGAGAACGGAAACGCAGAGCGTGAGGACAATGTCCTGAAGAACGCGCCCCACACCATGGCGATGATTGCATCAGACGAATGGACGCACCCGTACAGCAGGTCGAAGGGAGCGTTCCCCGCATCATGGACGAGAGAGCACAAATTCTGGCCGGCCGTCGCCCGGGTGAACAACGCCTTCGGTGACAGGAACCTGATCTGTGCCTGTCCCCCGGTGGAATCCTACACGACGCCGGTCACCGCCGAATGACGGCTGGTAATTCGGGATTGTGCCTCCGCTACCTGGACATGTATTGCTCAGGCCGCGACCTTCATGAATTGACCAGCCTTCTGGCTGAGGATCTGCACTTCGAGGGACCACTCGCGGAATTCTCCAGCGCCCGTGAATACATTGATGCTCTTCTTGCGGACCCGCCGTCGGGGTGTCGCTACAACCTCCTTCACCAGTTTGAAAAAGGAGAGTATGTAAACCTGATCTACCGGTTCACCCGCGGCGACGTTACCACGGTGATGTCGCAGCTCTTCAGGGTCAGAAACGGGACAATCAGCAGTACCCGCCTTATCTTCGACACGGCACCCTTTCTCTCGCGAACACGCCCGTGAGTCGACGCGACATTGAATGGATCTTCTGGGACAACGACGGCGTTCTCGTCGACACGGAGCGGTATTATTTCGAAGCGACGAAGACTGTCCTGGCATCCGTTGGAGTAGAACTCACCGAGCAACAGTACCAGGATCTGTTCCTCCGTCAGGCAGTAGGAGCATGGCATTACGCAAAAGAGCGTGGTTTTACGGATGAAGAAGTGAAGGACTTGCGAAGACGCCGCTTCAATTTGTATACTGAATTAGTGCAGGGACGGGACACGAAACTGCCCGGAGTGACATCCGTGCTCCGGGAACTCAAAGACAGGTACCGTCATGCCATCGTCACCAGTTCACGGCGTCATCATTTTGATGTGATCCATCAGAGTACCGGACTCCTGCCGTTCTTCGATTTCGTTCTCGCACGGGAAGACTACTCACTCAGCAAACCGGATCCTGAACCGTACCTGAAAGCCCTCGAACGGGCCGACGTCAAACCGGACAACGCCCTTGTGATCGAGGATTCGGAACGGGGGCTGACGGCGGCAGTCGCCGCCGGAATCCGCTGCTGGATCACGCCCTCACACTTCACAGAAGGGTTCCGATTCGAAGGAGCTGACCGGATCCTGAACGGTATCGAGGAAATACCTGCCCTGCTGCTGGCGGACTGACGCAACCGTCCGTCAGGCTCAGCGCTGTTTTTCCCAGTCGCTCACTTCACTTTCGGAAACGCCGGATCATTCCCGGTGCATCACCAGTCATACAATCGAGAAGTGTCGCGAAAGGAGCGAAAGGTGTATGAAAGTCGCTGTCATTTATAATAAGAAGGTGGTCGCACCCGAAGATGTCATCAACGTCTTCGGCGCACCGAACAAAGAAACGTACAACCCGAAAACCGTTGAACGAGTGGCCACATCCCTTGAAAAAGGAGGTCACAACGTTCGGATTCTTGAAGGGAACATCGACGTTGCCGAAGCCCTTCAGAGCTTCATGCCGCGCGTTATGGCTGGTGAGCGCCCGGGAATGGTGTTCAATATGGCGTACGGGATCCAGGGACAGAGCCGTTACACTCACATTCCTGCGATGCTGGAGATGCTCGGCGTCCCCTATGTCGGATCCGGTCCGCAGGCTCATGCCGTGGCTCTCGACAAGATCATGACGAAGATTGTCCTGCGCCAGCATGGACTCCCGACTCCCGAGTTTTGGTTCTTTTCAGCACCGGAAGAGAACATGGATGATGTGACGTTCCCGGTGATCGTCAAACCGAAAATGGAAGCGGTTTCGATGGGGATGAGAGTGGTGGATAATATCAACGACCTCAGAGAAGCAGTCCGCGAGGTGATCGAAACGTACAGGCAGCAGGCACTGGTTGAACGCTTTATCGCAGGAAGGGAATTTGCCGTCGGCCTGCTCGGAAACGGCGCGGATGTTGAAACCCTGCCGGTCGTGGAATTCGATCTCGGCGATCCAAACGCCATCCAGAGTCATTCAAATAAGATGAAGGCCCCGATCGAGAAGATCTGCCCGGCGAAAATCCCGGACGAGCTTACTCAAGAAATGAAGCGCCTTGCGCGGGAGTCGTTCCGCTCCCTCGGGATCAACGATTTCGCCAGGATCGATATACGGATGGACAAAGACGGCGGGATCTCAATTCTCGAACTGAACAGCATGGCAAGCCTCGGTCTGACCGGATCCTATGTGTTCTCTGCAAAGGCAGCGGGATATACGTACGAAAGCCTGGTGAACCGGATGCTGGATGTGGGAGCTGCCCGATACTTTGGGAAGCAGTACCTTCAGGCCGAAAAGGGGAAAGAGATCGAACAGAAGGAGGAACCGCAGCCGCTCCGCGTCCGCCTCAGAAGCTACCTCAGAAGCAACCTCACAACGATGGCTGACTACGTGGATGCGATGGTCAGGATCAATTCCTATGTCTACAACACAGAGGGAGTGAACTCGCTCGGAAACTGGATAGCAAGCCGACTCACGCCGATGAAGTTCGAACGGCAGGTCTTCCCGCATACGGAAGTCGGGAATACTCTCTATTTCCGAAACCACAGCGGAGAGAGGAACGATATCCTCCTCCTGAGTCACCTCGATTCTTTCTATTCCTATCAGGATTCTGTTCCGTTCAGGGAAGAGCGGGGAAATTTTTACGGATCCGGTGTAGCGGAAAGCAAGGGTGGCCTTGCGACCATGCTGGGGGCGCTTCAGGCGTTACGTTATGCACGAAGGCTCAGAACGATCCGGTGTGGAATCCTCCT
>JAOUDE010000288.1 GCA_029859455.1 Ignavibacteria bacterium
AAACTGTCAACCCGGAACCATTTCCGGCAGGGTCTTGTTCTGAAAACTGTCAAAGGTGCCCCGCTTCGGTTCTGAGATTTCCGTCAATACTCCCTCCAGAGTAGCTCAAACCGAGGCGGGCTTTTTCTTACGGTTGACAATACCTTCCCAGCACAGCTTCCCTCTTTGCTCCGGTTACCGAAGGCAGGTTTCCCGGCCGCCCATGGGCTGTTTCCCATGCAAGAACAGCGAAACAGATAGCCTCCTTCTCCGCTGCAGGAATCCCGAACTGGTCAGAAGACCTGACCGTGCGATCACCGAAAAACTCCCTCAGGACTTTCATGAAGAACGTATTCTTTCCGCCCCCGCCGCTCACGATAAGATCATCGATCGCGGTTGACGGAGGAAGGAATCGCTGGCAGGCATCATAGATTGCCAGGGGTGTCACAAATGACGCGGTCGCAATACGGTCCGCCTTTGCGCGGGTCCGATGCTCTGCAAACAGGCGGGCAAATGTCTCGCCGAATTCCTCTCTTCCTGCTGACTTCGGCGGCCGGCGCCGGAAGTAACGGTGGCTCATCGCCTCATCCAGAAGACCGGGGGCGATCCTGCCTGACAGCGCTGTCCGGCCGTTGCGGTCCATCGGTTTTCGGTACATCGTCCGCATGAGCGCGTCCACCACCATATTTCCCGGTCCAGTATCAAAAGCAAGCACATCTTCCTTCCGAGACGCGGCCGGAAGGAAACTGATATTTGCAATCCCCCCGATATTCAAGAGAACTCTGGTTCTCGCGGGCGACCGGAACATCAGCCAGTCGAAATAAGGAACCAGGGGCGCTCCCTGGCCTCCGTGTGCCATGTCGGCCGACCGAAAATCCCCGACCGTGGGAATCCCCGTCCTGGCAGCGACGACCGACGGATCCCCGATCTGGAGTGTCGCACGGACTCTCTTTCCTGCCACCATACGGGGTTGCGGAAGGTGGCAGATCGTCTGCCCGTGTGAGCCGATCAGATCAACCGACGACAGCGGCACCTTCCCCTTTCGCGCAACCGATCTGACAGCGTCGGCGATCAGTTCTCCCATCGCGACATTCAGTCGTGTGATCGCTTCAACGGAGCCGCCGTCAGCCGTACTGTTGGCGAGAAGCCGGGAGCGGAGACCGGGAGGAAATGACAGGTGGCTGAAGGCGATCCGGCTGATCGTCACTCCGGACCGGCGCGTCCCGATCTTCACCAGGACCGCGTCGATTCCATCGAGTGACGTCCCCGACATCACGCCACAGACGATCATCCGGGATTTCGGTCGGGGCATCATGGGAAGGAGCGTGCTTTCAGATGACAGGTGCGATTCGTATCTTTCATTTCATGAGTCTCCTTCTTGGCGCGCATATGTCCATTGGCGGCGGTCTCCACACGGCTCTCGAACGGGGCGCCGGGATCGGCTGTACGGCAATTCAGATCTTTACGAAGAACAGCAACCGGTGGCGGGCGAAGCCGCTCTCCGACGAAGACATCAGAAACTACGAAAGGGCAAAGGCCGAAGCAAGGATCGACCATGTTGTTACCCATGCTTCCTACCTGATTAACCTCTGTTCCACCAACAGCAAGACGGCGAAACTTGCACAGGATGCCTTTGTGGACGAACTCACCCGATGCGAACAGCTCGGGATCCGTTCTCTTATTTTTCACCCCGGATCCCACACCGGGGCGGGGGAGGACGAAGGTCTCCGCGCCATCGCGGCAGCTCTGGACCGTGCTCATGAGGTAACGGCCGGCTTCAAAACAGAGAGCACGCTGGAGACTACCGCGGGGCAGGGAACAAATCTCGGATACCGGTTCGAACAGCTCGCACGCATCATCGATATGGTGAGAGAGCCTGAACGAGTGGCCGTGTGCATGGATACCTGTCACCTCTTTGCAGCAGGGTATCCGATCCATACCGAAGAAGGATGGGAGGAAACGATGAACGAGGCGGAGAAGGCGTTCGGCCTTTCGCGGGTGATCGCGTTCCATGTCAATGATTCAAAAAAGGGACTCGGATCGAAGATCGACCGGCATGAACATATCGGGAAAGGCGAGATCGGACTGACCGCCTTCCGGATGCTGATGAACGACAACCGATTCACCGCCATCCCGAAAATCCTCGAAACCGAGAAGGAGGAGGATCTGAAGGACGACGTGGTCAACATGAACGTCCTCCGTTCGCTTCTCGCACCGGCATGAAACCGACTGACGCGTACCTCAGAATCTGGAATACGGTTTCAGGGATCCCAAAAGGGAAGGTTTCGACCTACGGGGCGATCGCAAGGAAAGCCGGCTTCGGAAACCATGCCCGTCTGGTCGGCTACGCACTTCACGCTCTTCCGGACGGATCAGAGGTTCCCTGGCATCGGGTCATTAATGCGCGGGGAGAGATCTCGGAGCGAAAAGCCGGGCGCGCGGGGACGCGCCAGCGAGAGCTTCTCAGGAAGGAAGGTCTTGAATTCCGCAGAGGAAAAATTGATCTGGATCGATTCGGATGGCCCCGCTGATTCCCTGCTATGGAGCGAGCCGCACCATCCCCCAGCGCCCGTCTCCGCTCCGCGTATACTCGATCCGGTCATTCAGTCGCGCAAACCTCTGCTGCCAGAATTCAATCCGCACCGGTTTCAGAAGGTATCCACCCCAGTAGGAAGGACATGGAATCGGTTTTCCCTCGAGGTCACGACGCAGCTCCTCGTAGCGCCGATCAAGATCCTCCCGTGATGGCACCACCCGACTCTGCGCCGAAGTCAGAGAACTCAGCTGGCTTTCCCTCGGCCGTGTTGCAAAATAGCGCTCAGACTCCTCACGGCTGAGTCTTTCCACCGGCCCTTCAACCCGGACCGCTCGGTCAAACGCGGGCCAGTGGAACCCGAGGGCAGCAAAAGGGTTCTCGGCAAGTTCGGCGCCTTTTCGGCTTTCATAGTTACTGTAGAACACGAACCCGTTCGCATCCGCCCGCTTCAGAAGGACGGTCCGCACAGAGGGCCTGCCCGACCCGGTCGCTGTTGCAAGAGACACCGCATCGGGGAGCTTCGCATCCGAATCCATCACCAGGGAGAACCACACATTGAATTGTTTGATCGGATCGGGATCGAGGATCCCGTCATCCAGGTCCGGGAGAGACATCTGCTTTTCTTTCATCATGGTATTATCCGTTGAATGACAGTCCTGCCAAAGCGCGAGAAAGAGATCACGGCCCCGATGGACCCGCCAAGGGTGTTCGTCCACACATCAGTGAACGTCGACCATCGCCTCGGAAGGTACGCCTGCGTCAGTTCGATTGAAAGGCTGAGGCTGACCGTCGCCAGAACGACAACCACAAGCACAATCCAGGGTTTCATTCGCTCCGGCAGAACAAGGGAAAGCATGAACCCGACCGGAAGAAACGCCAGGACGTTCAGTACGATATCACGCCAGATCGGGAACGGCGCTCCGGATTCCCCGAGGTCCATGAGCACAGCCCGGTGGCGCGGCCGGAACTGCTTGGGGATTACGATCGGTCCCGTTCCACTGGTCCCGGTATTCTGTATCGAGTCGGTTTGTACACCCGAGAAATCATAGAGAAGGACAGGCGTCCCTGACACGGAATCCGGCACCACCTGCATCTGTTCATAAGAGAGCGCGCGATCGAGCATGCGGACAGAGTAGAGAACGCCGGTCCATCTGTATTTACCGTCATCCCGCGCGCCGAGAAGAATCGGGTAGCTTGCATTCCAGTCCGAGCTGTCAGCCACGGTGCGCGTGATTTCTCTTCGAAGGATCCCGTTCACATAGACCGTCAGCGAACCGGGCGTCCCCGTGATGACGAGGAGAGAAATCACGCGCACCG
>JAOUDE010000022.1 GCA_029859455.1 Ignavibacteria bacterium
AAACCGGGTGTCCGGCCATTATCAACACATCCTTCAATGTGCGGGGGGAACCGATTGTCTGTACGCCCGAAGACGCGTATCGCTGCTTCATGAGAACAAAGATGGATTATCTCGTCATCGGGTCTTTTCTTTTGTCGAAGAGTGAGCAGCCTGCCTCGGAGGAGACCAGCGAATGGATGGAGGAGTTCGAACTTGATTAGGGATTCGATTAGGGCGACAACAAAAGAGGTCAGAAATTTCGGCCTTTTGTTCTCTGGGATCTGTGGAATTCTCCTTCTCTACTTCCTGTACGCGGATGGCGAACTGTCGGTCTGGCTTATGGGGGCAGCCGGAATGTTTCTGGCGGGCGGACTGTTTCTCCATCGGCTCCTGAGACCGGTATATATTCTCTGGATGAAATTCGCTCAGTTGCTCGCGTGGATCAACACGAGGATCATCCTGGGCATCGCATACTATCTGATTATCACGCCGATCGGTCTCGTCCTCCGGCTGTTGGGGAAGGATCTGATCGGAAAGAAGATCGACCGGAATGCTGTATCATACTGGAAAAGGAGAGATGAGGTTCCGTTCGATCCGGAACGGTACGAGCGATTATTCTGAAAATGAGTAACGGGAGGATCTAAGCAAGGATGGGAAAACTTTCGATTGTTCGCGAGCTTTGGGATTTCATGAGGATCCGAAAGAAGTGGTGGCTCGGTCCCATTATCATCGTACTGTTGCTGCTCGGCACTCTTCTCGTGCTGACACAGGGGACCGCCCTGGCGCCGTTCATTTATACCCTCTTCTGATCGATCTGAGAAACCCGCTTCAGGAATTGAAGGAGTTGTTCATTGAAGAACTCAGGATTTTCGAGATTGCTCATGTGAGCCGCTCCGGGAATGATCGCGATCTCCGAGCCTGAGATCCGGACATGCATAGCCTGAGAGGCTGCAGGTGGAGTCAGGGCGTCGAATTCGCCGGTCATGATCAGCGTGGGTACGGTGATGCGGGCGAGAGAGGCTGTTGTATCCGTTCGGGCGGCGAGGGCAATCAGCGTTCCTGCGATACTGAGGGGGGGTGTCGAGGCGATCGTCGCGCGGATCGCTTTGACCTCACTCGGACAGGTCCTCAGACTTTCCGGGGTAAAGAGAAGATTGACGAAGGTCTCCGCGAACGCGGAGGAGCCATCGCGACGGACCGCTGTCACTCCCTGATACCGTTTCAGTTTCCCCTCATTCGTATCTGCATCACTCCGGGTATGGCAAAGTGCTGCCGCCATGAACCGTTCCGGATACTTCTCCATCGCCCGCAATGCGATGTACCCGCCCATAGAGAGACCGACGACAACACATCTCTGCACCGACAGTTCATCAAGCAGTATGACAAGGTCTTCCACATGGCCTTCGATCATGTATTGCCCCGTATCCACGGGACTCTTTCCATGACCGCGGACATCATAGGCGATTGCCCTGTATGATCTGCTGACCATCTCCATTTGCCCGAGCCACATTTCGTGGCTGAAGGGAAATCCGTGGATGAACAGGACCGGCAGTGCTCCGGTATCCCCTGCATCGACAGCGAAAAGAGTGGTGCGCGGCGTTCTTGGCTTCATACGTCCTTACCGGTAATATCTGAAAGGATATCCAAAAGTGTTCGTATTCGCAAGAGATGTTGACCGTGCCGCAGTTTTTGTGTATTATTCGTGATAAACTAAAGGGAACAATTTCTGTCGAATGAAGCAGCCACTCGCATACCTCGACCGGAACAGGGATCGTTACCTGTCGGAACTCACGGAACTTCTCGCTATACCAAGTATCAGTACCGCCCCGGAGTACGCAGGCGATGTACGCCACTGCGCACGCTGGGTGTCCGACCATCTTCGCGGGATCGGCCTCAACAACGTGCAGATCCACCAGACCGAGGGTCATCCGATCGTCTATGCGGACTGGATGGGTGCGCCTGGCAAGCCGACGGTTCTTCTCTACGGGCACTATGATGTCCAGCCTCCTGAGCCGGTCGATCTCTGGACATCTCCTCCGTTTGAGATGACCATCAGAAACGGCAACATCTATGCCAGGGGATCCGCTGATGATAAAGGACAGATCTTCATTCATTTCAAGAGTATCGAGGCACTCCTCAGGACTCATGGTTCCCTTCCCGTCAACGTCAAGCTGATCCTGGAAGGGGAGGAGGAGATTGGGAGTGAGCATCTCGAGGGCTTTGTCAGAAAACACAAGAAACTCCTGAAGGCAGACATTGTACTGATCTCTGATTCATCGATGTTTGCGCGCGGGGTTCCTTCAATCTGCTATGGCCTGAGGGGGCTGGCCTATATTCAGATCGAGGTGACTGGGCCGAACAAAGATCTTCATTCCGGTTCATTCGGCGGGAGCCTGCACAATCCGATTCAGGCGCTGGCCGAGATCATCTCCGGACTGCATGACCGGAATGGCCGGGTAACCATTCCGGGTTTCTATGATGATGTGCGGCGGCTGACGCAAACGGAGAGGCGTGCCTACGCGAAACTCCCCTGGGACGACCGGAACTACGCCAGGAGTCTCGGGGTGTCAGGACTTGCGGGTGAGAAAGGGTTCACGACGCTGGAGCGGATCTGGGCGAGACCGACACTAGAATGCAACGGTATCTGGGGCGGTTTCACAGGGGAAGGAGCCAAGACTGTTCTCCCGTCGAAGGCGTATGCCAAGATCTCCATGAGGCTTGTTCCGGATCAGAAATCCTCCAGGATTGCGAAGTTGTTCATCCGACATATCAGGGAGATTGCCCCCCGGACGGTCCGCGTGCAGGTGAATGCCCTGCACGGCGGAGAGGCAGCGATTACCCCGATTGACAGTCCCGGGGTTAGGGCGGCTGCAGCAGCGATCGAAAAAGGGTTCGGAAAGAAGCCTCTGTTCCAGCGAGAGGGTGGATCGATCCCCATTGTCATCCAGTTCAAGCAACTCCTCGGGCTCGATACGGTTCTCCTCGGCTTCGGCCTTCCGGATGAGAACGCACATGCTCCGGATGAGTTTCTCTCGCTCGATCATTTCTTCAAAGGAATGAAAACCTCGATCCATTTCCTCAATGAACTTCCAAAGTTTCTGAACGATCGCGATTGAGAGCCTGAAACCAGACTGTTCCTCGCTCTCCTGCCGAAAAAAGCTCCTCCCGGACGGTCAGAATTACACAATTGTTCGACCGGAGTGACCTTCCTGCCTTAATGGGCTGAATTTGTAACCACCTGAAGACTGATTTCGTGGCACGGCGCTTGCCATTGTTCCCTCTGAGTTTCTTTCTCACATATAGTGAACAGACAGAGGTAACTGCCTTGAGTCCCCATACCCGTATTTTGCTTGTTGATGATGAGCATGACCTCAGGATGCTTGTGGCGGAGAGACTGGGAATGGAGGGGTATGCGGTGAGCGAGGCCGGCAAGGTGTCGGACGCGATGCGGCTGATTGAAGCCTCTGAATATGATCTGTTGCTCCTGGACGTTCGCCTGCCGGACGGGACCGGGCTGGATATTCTGAAGTTCATGCGGGAGTCAGGCAACACCACTCCGGTTATCATGCTGACCGGGACAACCGGGCTTGACATAGCGGTGGAGAGCGTCAGGCTTGGCGCACGTGACTATGTCACCAAACCGGCGAAAATCTCATACTTGCTGCACTCGATCAGGGAACTGCTGGCGACGGATCACCATGAAACTACTTGAAAGACTAAGCGGATTCGCAAAGCTCGTGCTGGACAAGTACACTATTCTTGTCGGCGCGATCCTGATCTATGCCTATTACCTTGTGCTGGCGCTCGATCTGTTCGAGCGGCATGAACAGAAGAGAGAGCTTCTGAGCCTGTTCCTTCAGTTCGATTCCCTGATCCTTATGTGGGGAGTGATCTTCGTCCTTGTTCAACTGAAGAAGATCAAGCAGGTGAAGAAGGATGGGGAGGAAAAGCAAAAAGCGCTTCTGGCCAGTTTCCAACGCCAGCACTTGCAGCTCGCGAGTCTCGACGATATCTCAGAGATGTTGAACGACAGAATCAACAACCCGCTGACCGTTATTTCGTTGTGTGCCGGCTCCCTTCGCAAACGGACGGGGAGGAATGACGACATGGGAGATGAGATCGACAAGATTGAGGGTGGCCTGAAACGGGTCCAGGAAGTGATGATGGGAATCCAGTCCTACCACACGAAGAAGATTGTCAAGATCTCCCGGGCGCTGATGGCGGAGGATGAAGATCTCAAGTAGTTTCGTTCGAAGCGTATTTGCCCTGTCCCTCCTCTCCAGTTTGTTTTTCCGCTTTCCCAAACCTGGTCGTTATATCAAAAGAAAACCCCTGCCCCTGCCGGGGTCTGGTGTCCGTCGTACAGGAGCCTATTTCAGAAGAATCATCTTCTGCGTGTTGGTCCCTGCGGCAGTTGTGAGCCGGTAGATATATGTCCCGCTCGGTCTCCGGTCTGCGTTCCACCTGGCTGTGTATGAGCCGGGTTGGAGTATGTCGTTGACAAGGATGTCAACCTCCCGTCCGAGCATATCGAAGACTGCCAGAGTGACTTTACCGGGAGTTGTGACCAGGTACCGGATCGCAGTGGTTGGGTTGAAGGGATTCGGGTAATTCTGGTCGAGCGACGACCGCTCAGCTTCTGCCGCCGGTACCGGGGGGGCAATCGTTCCTCTGATGCAGTGACCTCGATGGCACAGAGGACAGGTTTTCCCTTCACGGAAACCTGCACGAAATCAATGTTCAACTGTCCGTCAATTACCTCAGCCGAAAACGAAACGGTTCCGGCAAAGAGGCGTCCGCCTGTGCTGGCGACGACATCGTAGTCGTCCACGACGACAATGCCCTCGGCCAGGATGTCAAAGACACGTTGTCCGATTCCGGTGATCCTTGGTTCCACCAGATGGCAGATGACATCATACGATCCGTTCGGGAGGTCAAAGAGATAGCTGAACTCTCCGTCCCGATAGTATTGGTACAGCGGATCATCTTCGGTTCCGGCGACCGCTTTTTGAACGATCTTGCTTGCTCCGTTTACGTATCCAAAGCTTCCGGCGGAGTACGCCTGATCAGCAACGAACGAGGTGCCCCCCGTGCTGGTATAGTCGGCTCCGCCTGCGTTGATCCTGATATCCGTTCCGGAGGGCGGTGCTGATTTGTAGGTATATTTGGATCTCCTGTCTCCGCCGACGTCGGTCCAATAGGCGATATGGGGCTGTTCCTGAGAATCCAGCCGGAGGGATGTTGACCAGCCCATGAGGGACCCGCTCTGCGTGAAATCGAGAATCGTCTCGACCTCGACTGATGTTTCACCGGCAACTGCATACTTCAGCACTTTTTCATCGCTGTACGTGATGTGGCAGTTCTCGTTTGAATCGATCGCAAGGGAGATGCGGCCGGGGGAAGGAGCGATCACGACATGCTCGAGGGTTCCGATTCCGGTGTAGTTCCATCCCGAGTCCGAGTGCCGGGCAAGGATCACAATGCCGCTTGTGTCTGTGGATGCCTGATAGTAGGCAATCACCGGTTCACCTGCGCCGTCGAGCTGCATCGCCGGATATCTTCCGACATCCCCGATCGAGTCGACCGTTTCAATCGTCCAGTTACCCGCGATCTTCTTTGCGAGCATGAGGTCCATGGTGACGTTGTCATAGTACGCGATCAGCGGGTTATCGTTCGCCTCGAGGACGAGGGAGGTCCCGGTCCAGGGTCCGACATCCGGCTCGGAGCCGACCCATTCGTGAACCCAGTTCGTACCATTGAACCACTTATACTCCACGTATCGAACGTTCCGATTCCGGGGACCCAGGTTGCGAGAGAGACCCGGGCTCGTGTGAGGGAGGGATTGGTAAATGCGATTAGAGGGTTATCCTGTTCATCAAGAACGAGGCTGGGAAGAATTCCTGTGCTGTCCGTGACCGTGAGATGGACCCAACTCTGACTGAACAGGGGTCCACACGAAAAGAGCAGCAGGAAGAGAAGCGTGCGGGGGAGTTTCATGACGTATCCTCCAGTTTGATTGGAATGCCGAAACCCCCTGTCGGCCGGGTGTGATGTGTACAACGATCAGTCGATCAGGCTGTGACTCCGGAAATCAATCAGATCCGTTCTCCATACCTCATGATAAGGTGTCATGCAGGTCCAAACCATGGCAACGATGGGTCTCCAGCATCGACAGGGATAGTCGCTGTACTCCCGCTGATTTCTGCCGTTGCCGCGATGAGAAGCTGAAAAAGATGGACGGAATGAAGAGAGGAAAGTCAAAGGTGGAGTCTCCTGTTTACTGATCCCCACCCGCGCCAAAAGTACATAATGAGACGGATCGAGTCAAGTACCTTTTGAATCAGGTGGGCTCTCTCATGTCGATCAGATCATGATGAAGTTACCCGTCTGCAGTAATTTCCTGCATAGGAGAGGTTCCCTGGTGAGTGTTGGGTTGAAATAGCCCTTTTTCCTGAGTGTTTTGTCAAGATGGTGTCAATCGCTCAGTGGTACATGCCTTGACGATCCGTGGATGTTTGTGTATATTGGATTGATCTCCCCAGTTTAAACCTCCATGCCAAGAAAACTGAATCATAGACCTATGCGGCACTCGTGCTGTTTATTGATAGCCTTGTTTCTGATTGCCGCTCCAACCGGCAATGCCCAGCCTCCAACCGACGGTCTGGTGGGATTCTGGCCGTTTTCCGGCGGGACTTCAGACGAGAGCGGGCAGGGGGCTGATGCTGCGCTCCTCGGCGGGGCAAAGGCAATCTACATTCTCGCCATCGGAGATAATGGCGCGGACGCGCTTTCTGTTCCCGCAGAGGTTGTCGATGGCCTGACAAGCTTTACTCTCTCCGCCTGGATCCGTATCAACACCCTCCATTCACAACAGCCCAGTTCTGCAAACTCCTTATTCAGTGGGAGGAGCGATGGATATCCGAAGGCGTTTGTTCTGCGCTATCATGCCGGCGGCGGGCAGTGGCGCATTCGGATGACCCAGACTGAAATCATTATCGGGAACCGGGCCATCGAGGACGGGGGATGGCATCACGTTGCGGTCTCCAGAAACGGCAATCTGGTCCGTTTTTTTCTTGACGGGGCGCTGCTCGGATCCGGCACCGTCCTTCCCACTGACCTGATGGTGATTGATCAGGGGGGATTCGTTGTCGGACAGACGCATGCAATAGCGGGTGGTTATGAGCCGGGGTTGTCGCTTGCAGGTGGTGTGGATAATCTGAGAATATACAACACTGCCCTCGATCTTGGTCAGGTGGGAGAGCTGGTTGCCGAAGGATACTCGCAGCCCGAATACTCGGTCACCATCTCAGCCGATTCGGTGTTCGTCCCGGCCGATGGCGCGGTGGTCCTCTATCATCTTACCATTGTGAACGAAACGGCGGAAACACAGCACGCGGAATACTGGACCCGGCTGGTCAATCCTGACGGGTCCACAACCACCGGCCCATTCGGTCAGGGCGAGTTCAAGGTCGACCCGTTTGAAACGATCACAAGACGGAGCAGCGGAACTTTTACGGACGATGACAAACCGGGCACGTATCTGCTCTCCTGCCTTGTCGGCGTGAACGGAGTCGATACCCTGGCAATAGGGGAGACAACGATCCAGAAACTGGCGGTTCCCTGTTCTGCAATAGACCTTTTCAGGGCGCGTTGTGAGGAAAGCGGGTTGCTCCGTGTGCAGGCGCTGATGCCGGGAACACAATACGGTGGTGAGGAGATGTTCTTCGATGTGAATGGGACGATCTATCCCGTCACTGTGCAGTCGAATGCCTCGAACTCCAAGGCGATTCTCCAGTTGGCCGATCTTCCTCCCGGTGGATATACCGTGAGCCTCCTGCCGCAGGGTTGTTATGGTCCGCTCTTTATTCAGTGCGGGGCCGCGCGCACAGGTATCCCGTCTGTTGCAGGGATAGAGGATGGCACTGCGCTGGTGGGGGCCGATCCCGAACTCCCGGTGCAGACCAGACTGATCGGCAACTACCCCAATCCCTTCAACGCGACCACACGTTTTGCGTTTGACCTCGCCGAACAGGCAGAAGTTTCGATCCGGGTGTACGATCTTCTGGGAAGAGAAGTCGCAACAGTGGCCAGCGGCCCCTTCGGGGCAGGGTCTCATACAGCCCAATGGCATGCCACATCGCTGCCGAGCGGAATGTACCTCTACCGGTTCACTGCAGGTCCGTATCAGACTGTAAGCCGGCTTCTCCTGCTGAAGTAGCTCGGACACACCTCCCGGTGCGTCTTACGTCATCCCGATGGATTGTCCCGGGAACGACATCTTCCTCCTCTCGTCCATGACAGACGAAATCTGCACCTGACGCTCTCCTCCCTGAAGCCCCCGGAGTTTGCCAATATAAGCCCATTTTTGTATGTTTATTGTCCTCTCATAACGGAGTTGGGCAAATCGCTGGCGTAGCTCAGTTGGTTAGAGCACCAGATTGTGGATCTGGGGGTCACTGGTTCAAATCCAGTCGCCAGTACAAGGGAAGCAAATCCGAAATGCAAAGTACGAATTCCGAAACAAGCCCGAAGCACGAAACTGGAGAACTCGAAACCAGCCGTTTGAGATATTCGTGACTCGGATTTCGATATCCGGATTTGGAGTCTTCCCGATTCCCTGCCTGACCTATGTCAACTGATCAAACCGTCCAGCCCCGGCTTCTGAAGGGATTTCGCGATTATCTTCCCGGACAGATGAATGCCCGGATGAAGATGATTTCCGCCATCAGGAACGTTTACGAGCGGTACGGATTTCAACCTCTTGATACTCCGGCGATGGAGTACCTGGTTTCCCTGGTGGGGTACGGGGAAGAGAACCAGAAGCAGTTGTTCCGTTTCAGGAATCCCGAAGATGAAGAAGTTGCGCTGCGCTTCGATCTGACCGTTCCTCTTGCCCGTGTGGTGGCACAGTACCCTGAAATTCCGCTTCCGTTCCGTCGCTATCAGGTCGCGCCGGTGTGGAGGGCTGACAAGCCGGATCCCGGTCGTTTTCGTGAGTTCCTTCAGTTCGATCTCGATTCGGTCGGAACTCCTTCCATGCAGGCGGATGCAGAAATCATTGCAGGGATGCATGATACCCTTCGGGCACTAGGAATTTCCAACTTTCGCATCCGGTTCAGCAATCGTAAGATCCTGAACAGCCTTCTCGAATTTGCCGGCATTGAACGGAATATGGCACACCGTGTCTTCCGGGTGCTGGACAAGCTGGACAAGGTCAGTATCGATGAGGTGGCGAAGGAACTGACCACCGGCCGGACCGATGCCTCAGGCGACAGGATCAAGGGTGTCGGCCTTCAGGAGGCTCAGGTTGAAAAAATCCGCCGCTTTCTTTCTCTTCCCGGTGGTGAGCGCTCGATTGTTCTCGGAAATCTTGCCTCCCTGCTATCCGGGGTCGCATCGCATGAAGAGGCGGTAAAAGAACTTGCCACCATCTGTGACGCACTGGCAGCGCTCGGCCTGTCCGAAGATCATGTCGTCCTGGATCCGACGATTGCACGAGGGCTCGACTATTATACCGGACCGGTTTTCGAAGCGGTTCTGACAGACGCTCCGGAGTTCGGGTCAGTGTTCGGAGGAGGACGGTACGACGGCCTCGTCCATCGGTTTCTCGGGAGGGAGATTCCTGCGGTCGGGGCGTCGATCGGTGTCGACCGCCTCTTTGCCGCCTTGCAAAAACTCGAGCTCGTTGAGCTGGTGGCTTCCACGGCTCAGGTGATCGTCACCGTGATGGAACCGGACCGGATGGAAGATTATCTTCGCATAACCAGCCGGCTCAGAACGGAGGGCATCAATACGGAACTCTACCTGGGAGAGGAACGGGGACTCGGGAAACAGCTTCAATACGCCAACCGGCTTGGTATTCCTGTGGCGTTGATCATCGGCGGTAACGAATTCGAAAGCGGTGAAGTTACGATCAAGGACCTGAAGCTGGGCGCGATGCTCCAGGAAAAGAAGAAGGAAGCGGGGAAAGATCGCGAAGAATGGTTGAAGCTTTCAAAGACGGTTCAGGTGACAGTCCCTGAAGCTCGTCTGATACAGGAAATCCGCCGGATCCTGGGACCGAAGTCCGGCGGTGTTTCATGAAGCGCCGCGTGTTGCTTGACGGGAAATCGCTGAGTCCGGAAACGCTCGAGCAGGTCGCTCGGGGTGGCTGGAAGGTGACTCTTTCTGAATCCGCAAAGAAAAGAATGAACCGATCCCGCGCCTGGGTTGAACGGGCGATCGAGCGGCGGGAAGTGGTCTATGGGGTGACGACAGGATTCGGAGCGTTCCAGAATGTCTCCATCCCCCCCGAGAAGCTTCTGGAACTCCAGCGGAATCTGATTCTGAGCCACTGCGCCGGTGTCGGACCTCCGTTCCCGGAGGATGTTGTCCGGGCGATGATGCTCCTGAGGGCAAATGCCCTCGCCAGAGGTTTGTCAGGAATCAGAGTATCGACCGTCGAGCTTCTTTTGTCGATGCTGAACAAAGGGATCCTTCCGGTGATTCCATCGCAGGGTTCCGTCGGTGCGAGCGGCGATCTTGCTCCCCTTTCCCATATGGCGGCTGCCATGATGGGGGAAGGGAAAGTCCGTTTCAGGGGGCGAGAACAGAACGCGTCGACCGCGCTCAGGTCAGCCGGGCTCCGTCCCCTCGTCCCGGAAGCGAAGGAGGGCCTTGCCCTGAACAACGGGACCCAGGCGATGACCGCAATTGCCGCGCTGGCCCTGGTTGATGCTGAACATCTTGCAGACATGGCGGACGCGGTGGCGGCCCTTTCGCTCGAGGCGCTCAAAGGAAAGAGTACACCGTTTGCGAAACAGGTTCATGAGGCCCGGCCGCACCCGGGACAGGGCATTTCGGCACGGAATATCCGGACGATGATTCGCGGGAGCCGTCTGATCGATTCTGACGATCAGGATACAAAGAACAGTGTCCAGGACTCCTATTCCCTCCGTTGTACACCGCAGGTTCATGGTGCGTCCCGCGATGCAATGGACCATGTCAGGCAGGTGATTCAGAGGGAAATGAACTCGGCTACCGACAACCCGCTGATCTTTGTTGCTGAGAATCAGGCACGCAGCGCGGGGAATTTTCACGGACAGCCGGTTGCGCTGGCGATGGACTTTCTTTCCCTCGCGCTGTCTGAGATCGGGAATATTTCAGAACGGCGGACCGCCAAAATGATGGACCGGCATCACAATGCGGGTCTTCCCGCGTTCCTTGCGCCGAACGGAGGAGTGCAGTCGGCCCTGATGATTGCCCAGTACACGGCGGCGGCGCTCGTCTCCGAGAATAAGGTACTGACGCATCCCGCCAGCAGTGACTCGATTCCGACATCGGCGAATCAGGAAGACCACGTAAGTATGGGAACAATATCCGCCCGCCATGCTTCGCAGATCCTCCGCAATGTGCAATCGATTCTCGCGATAGAGCTTCTGAGCGCTTGCCAGGCGCTCGGTTTCCGGAGTGGAAAGCAGGGAACCGGTACGGCGGCTTTATATCGCCAGATTCGAAGGAATGTTCGGGCTGTCAACAAGGACCGGATGCTCTCTGATGATATTAAGGCGATTGCCTCTCTTCTCCACCTCAGAAAAATCACACTACCATTTCGCTCTGTCCGTTGATCCCTCCTCACCCGCGACCAGTGCCGACGTTCTCAATGCGAGAGTCTATCCCCTGGAACACCGTGAGATCGGCCGGCATCAGATGCGAGTGACGGAAGCGGCGCGAAAAAGCGACTGGTTTGGAGGGATCAACCATGCGATCCCGTTTCACTGGCACGGAGACACCTTCGACATCCCTGGGGGGGCAACCCGCATGGCATCCAGTGTGGCCTGCGAGAACCCGGCGTATGTTTCTGGTGATCATGTGCTCGGGCTTCAGTTTCATTGCGAGTCTACCCCGGAGAGCATCGACCTTCTCCTGAAGAACGGAGCGGATGACCTCGAACCCGGGAAGTTTGTCCAGGACCAGCGGCGATCCGGCGGGGACCGGATGGGTCAAGGGAGGGTCTCCATGGCCTCATGGAGTCGGTTTTGGCTCATTTCTTGAGCATCGCGCAATCGCAATCGGGGAGTGGGCAATAGAACCTTCCCCCGAAGAGTCTTATATTAGTCAGTGTGTTAAACGATGACAGGAGGGACGATGTCAACATTCAGGTGGGTGGTGGTTGGCCTGGCGACGGTTGGATTTGTAGCCGTATTGCAGATTTCAGCCCAGGATGAGAACCGGACTGGTTCGATCAAAGTGTACTCGGTGGAGAAACAGGAGTTTATCATGGTTGATAAAGTGAAGAAGACAGAAGAAGAGTGGAAAGCAGAGTTGACGCCGGAGCAATTCAACGTGACGCGGCAAAAAGGAACTGAACGGGCTTTCACCGGGGAATACTGGGACAACCATGAAAAGGGGGTGTTCCAATGCGTCTGTTGCGGGACAGACCTTTTTTCCTCGGAGACAAAATTCGAATCGGGGACCGGATGGCCGAGTTTTACCGCTCCGGTCATGAAGGAGAACGTCCAGATCGAAGAAGATATCAGCTTCGGGATGAAACGGACTGAAGTCTTGTGCAGTCGGTGCGATGCCCATCTTGGGCACGTGTTCCCTGATGGTCCTCAGCCGACAGGACTCCGGTACTGTATTAACTCTGCATCCCTCAAGCTCAGAAAATAGTGTTTTGTTGAATGTCTTGGGCGTTTTTCCTACGTTGAATCGCTCGCGCGTTGATCTGTCATGCTGACTAGCAAAGAACAGCAGATTCTGGTCCGGATTGCATTCTCCGCGATCGTGGAGCACCTGGCAGGCTCGTCCCGGACGCAGACGGAGCTGATCGGAAATCTGCAGCAAGAATCCGGGGTATTCGTTACTCTCCGGCGAGATGGTGATTTGCGCGGGTGTGTCGGCTATGTCGAATCAGAGCGCCCCATCGGCAGGATTGTGGCGGATCTTGCTGTCAAAGCTGCCTTTGAGGACCCCAGATTTCCCCCGTTGACCATCGAGGAGTACCCGGAGATCGCTGTCGAGATTTCGATCCTCTCCCCCCTGAAGGAACTCCGATCAGGTGATTCTCTAAGAATCGGGACGCATGGCTTGGTCGTTGAGTCCGGATCGCACCGCGGTGTTCTTCTTCCCCATACAGCTCTGGAGATGGGGTGGGACCCGGAAGCGTTCAAGCAAGCAGCCCTGAAGAAAGCTGATCTGGCCCCTGACGCGATGAACAGTGAGGCGACGAGGTTTTTGTCGTTTACAGCCGAGGTCATCCGCTCACGGGAGGTGGTCACCCAATGAGGGAGCGGATCAGGAAGGCCAGCGTCGCGGGCACGTTCTATCCGGAAACGCCTCAGGTCCTCAGAGACGAGATCGAACAGCTGCTGAGACAGTGTGGCGGGCACGCAGGCGCCGGGAGAGTCAAAGGCCTCGTGGTTCCCCACGCCGGCTATCTCTATTCCGGACTGACGGCGGCCCACGGATACTGCCAGGTTCGAAACGGGACGTATGATGCAGTGATCATCATCGGTCCGAGCCACCGTGAGTGCTTTGATGGCGTTTCGGTCTTTGACGGGACGGCCTATGAAACACCGCTCGGCCTTGCACACGTCGAAACACGGGTGGCCGCAGCACTGGCGGAGAGTGGCGGCTCGGTTGAGATGAGCTCGCGCGGACATGGAATGGAACACTCGGTCGAAGTACAGATCCCGTTCCTTCAGGTTGTCCTTCCCGGAGTCAGGATTGTTCCCGTTATCATGGGAAGCCAGAGGAAGGAGCTTTGCCTTGAGCTCGGTTGCTCCCTCCGGAACATCATGTCAGGGAGGAATGTGCTCGTGATAGCGAGCACGGATCTCTCTCACTATCACCAGGAGGAAGAGGCGGAACGATTGGATCGCGTGATGGTGACAAACATTCGACGTCATGACTACCTCCGGCTTCTTGATGATCTGGAAACCGGCAGGACGGAAGCGTGTGGAGGGGGTCCGGCGGTGGCCCTGCTGTCGGCTCTTTCCCGGCAGGGAGGGCGACCAATGGATATTCTGCATTATGCTACCTCAGGGGATGTAACCGGGGGACGGGATTCAGTGGTCGGTTACCTGAGTGCAGCTGCTTATGCCTGAGCAGAAACGGCGAAATGTGAAACGCGGCCGGTTTCGTGTGGCAGTGATCGGCGGCGGGCAGGTAGGTCGTGTCCTGGGAAAGCTCCTGGTAGCGGGGGGCCACGAGGTTGGATGCGTGATTTCCCGTACATCTGCATCCGCCCGCTCTGCCGGAAGGTTCATTGGCTGTCGCAACACCGGGACATCACTCTCGTTGATTCCGTCCGATGTGAACCTCCTGTTTCTGGCTGTGCCCCACGCGGCGGTGGAACCGGTTGCATCGGATCTCGCGCGGCTGGACCATATCAGATTTGGAACGCTGGGTGCATGCCATATGTCAGGTATGCTCTCGGCTGAAGCGCTGGCTCCGCTGGCAAGGCGGGGTGCACGGACATTTTCTTTCCATCCGCTTCAGACATTTCCCCGTGATTTCCATCCACGGAAGATTATTGGTAGTATCAGGGGGATCTACTACGGCGTTGACGGCACCGCCGAGTCGCTGAAGATTGCAGGAAGACTGGCCCGAACGCTGGGTGGTTCCACTGTCGAGATCCCGCCGGAGATGAGACGCCTTTACCATGCGGCCTGTGTCGTTGCATCGAATCATCTGACAGCGATGCTCTTCGTCCTGGACGAGATGTTCAGGATTATCAGGCCGGACGCCGGTGCGGGCTTCCTCGAAGTGTTCCGGCCTATAATCGACGCGACGCTCGGGAATGTGGAGCGGGCTTCACCGGCTGACGCCCTGAGCGGCCCGGTTGCCCGGGGAGGTGTCGAAACCGTCAGAGGCCATCTTGAAGCGATAAGGAAATTTGATCAGCAGGTGCTGGAATATTTTATCGCCATGACGAACGAGACCCTGCGGCTTGCGGCCGTGAAGGGATCTGTGAACGAAGAACAGAAAGAAGCGATGAGATCGATGCTCCGAACATTTGAAGTACCACTCAAGGAGTCAATGTGAAAGCCCTGATCGCAAGCGGCGGAAGGGGGACCCGTCTTCGTCCGATTACCCATACCCAGAACAAGCATCTGATCCCGATTGCGAACAAACCGATTCTCCACTACGCCATTGAAGCGGCCGCATCGGCCGGGATCACCGAGATTGGCATTGTCCACAACGCCGGGAGGGACGAAGTCCCGTCATTTATCGGCGATGGTTCCCGCTGGAATGTTTCGATCACCTACCTTCCGCAGGAAACACCGGGAGGTCTTGCTCAGGTTGTCGCCCTGGCGGAGAAATTCGTTGCGGGTGACCGTTTTGTCTTCTATCTCGGGGACAACATGGTGGTTGGAGGGATCGGGCGATTTGTAGAAGCATTTGAAAAGAGTGACTGTAACTGTTTCCTTACGCTCGCCAGGGTAAGAGATCCGGAGCGGTTCGGTGTTCCGGAAATCAGGGATGGCCGTATCGTTGCGGTTGAAGAGAAGCCGAAGAATCCGAAAAGCATGTTCGCCGTTGCCGGAATCTATCTGTACGACAGCCATATTTTCGAAGCGGTGAAGGCGATCAAGCCGAGCGGGCGGGGCGAACTCGAGATCTCTGATG
>JAOUDE010000289.1 GCA_029859455.1 Ignavibacteria bacterium
TCCGTTAGTCGTTAGCCGCGTTCTACAGCAACCATTTGTTCTGCCCCAAGAAAAAGCCCCCGCGTTCCCGCAGGGGCCTTTCATTCTTGATCAAACCAAATCGACTGTAAGGGCCGAATAGACCGAACGGACTATCTCTTCAGTCTATCCGGTCCATTCGGTCGTGTCAGGCCTTACTTCATCATCAACATCTTCTTCATATTGACGAATTCTCCACCTTCGGCAGACGTCGCCATCAGGCGGTAGAAGTAGACCCCGCTGCTGACCGCTTCACCCGCCGTATTCCTTCCATCCCATACCGCTTCGTAGGATCCTGCATTCTGATCTTCGCTCACCAGCGTGCGGACTGCCTGCCCGAGAACATTGTAGATGCTGAGTGAAACGGTCGACTGGCCGGGGAGATCGTACCGGATCGTTGTGCTTGGATTGAACGGGTTCGGGTAGTTCTGTCCAAGCTGATACGTTGCCGGAATCAGGTCGCTGACCTGCTGGACGTCCGTCAGAATCAACAGCTCGGTGTAGCGGGTGATCGTTCCGCCGTTTCCGACAGCGAAACCGGTAAGCCAGTAGTTGCCGTCGAGTTCGCTGATGGTGAGATCGATATGGTTGTACTGGTTTGCCTGGCTGTAATCGAGGTCATAGGAAGCACCCTGGTCGTCTGTCTTGTAGATTGATGATCCATTGACCGTATACCAGACGGGGGTCCGGTTTCCGATGAAAACATCAACATCGGCTACGGAGACCGCCGAAACCGTTCCTGTCGGAGTAGCCGATGTGCTGTTCCAAGTGGCGCCGCCGTCGACTGAGAGTGCCCCGCCCTCACCGCCGGCAAACCCGGTGGCATTGTCCCCTTCGAATCCTACCCCGAACGAATTCACGAACGGAGTCGAACCGGATGACCAGGTGGCGCCGCCGTCATTCGTATAGTACACGCGACTGTTGCCTGTTCCGAACCAGCCGTGCGCCGAATCCGAAAACGCCATTGAGTTGTTCCAACCGGCCTCGCCGCCCGCCTGGGGCAAGGTGGCCGCGGACGACCAGGTGAGTCCTCCGTCGGTGGTCTTCAGCAGTGTCCAGTTTCCGGCGACCGGATCACCCTGCGCATAGCCGTTCAGGTTATCGAACATCGTGATCGCATTGATGAACGCGCCAGCGGAACTGTTGGAGTACACATCGGACCAGGTGAGTCCGCCGTTCTGCGTTCTCCGGATCCGCGCCAGGCCTGAGCCGCTGTTGTATGTGGCAACCAGGACAACGGACGGGCTGACCACCGCGATATTGTATACATCGTCACCCGCGGAGCCGATGGTGGATGTCCACGTCGTTCCGCCGTTCAACGTTTTCACGACTGTGCCGCCGAGTCCTGCTGCCCACGCGATGCTGGTATCGTACACCGCGACGGTATACAGATCGTTCGCCGAAGGTGATGTCTGAGGTCGCCAGGCCGGAGCTGGTGCGCTCAGAATAGAAAAGGTCTCATCGCTCATGCCGGTGATCGCACCGTCGTTATAATGAGAGACCCTGACGCGGCAGATGTCGGAGGGTGTGAATGGCACGACCCACTGATAGGTGCCGGAAACAGATTCGGACGGAACGGTGAGTCCCCGTTTCACACGTGCTTTCGGGGGATCCGGGTTGATCGTGCGTGACTGGATGCTGTCCGCCACGGTAATCCAGGTACCGCCATCATCGGTCGAATACTCGATCTTCACGGTATCGACCAGTCCGTCAATCCAGACGATCGGATAGGTGGTTCCTGTATACAGCCCCTCACCACCGTCCGGCTGAACCACATCCACGAAGGGGGATGTCACGAGCAATTGAATCTGCCGCCGGTGGACAGGCGTACCATTGGGACCTTCTCCCTGAATCGTCACGGTATACGAATCCTCGGGGACGCCGGTCCAGGAAATCTCAACGGCGAGTGAGTCAGGAAAGGTTGACAGTGTGGTGCCGCCCGGGAAGTTGAAGGAAAATGCGGCGGAGGGCACAACCGACGCGCTGAATGTGACATCGTGCTCGTATCCCTTGACGCTCGGGATCGTGACCATGACATCAAGGTCACCGGTGGTCTGCACTGTATCCGCGTCCGCCGAAATGAGCATTGCGAAATCGGGATAATAGGCGGTGGTGCTCATAAAGTTGTTGTTGCGGAAATCGGTCCAGACAGCCATCGCCGCGTATTCATTCGACGTGATGGCATCATAGTCTCCTTGATACCTGGGTGTTCCCCCGCCGCCGCAGCCGGCGCAGTCGATCTTGAACCGTTCCGTGGTCAGCTTGTGATTCTCTGCCCATGTGACGCCTCCGTCGTCCGAGTAGGACGCATAGACGTCTGTGCTGTCATCGAACGAGGATTCCCTGGTGTCATACCATTTTGCATAGAGCCGGCCGGTCGTAATGTCGCACCAGATCGCCGGCGTCCACTGATGATTGTCCTGCGGGTTGATATCATCGTTCACCCTTACCGGGCCGGACCAGGTGGCGCCCTGGTCGTCCGAGTAACGGGACCAGATGTCAGGCTTGTTCCCGTCTCCGACAGGATCGTTCGATGCATAGACGAGATAGAGGCGTCCCCGGTATGGTCCCGGACTGTTGTCCGCTGCGATAAAGGGATAGGGTCTCGTTCGGGAGTTCTCGACTGAGTTTCTGCCGCCGACGAATGTTCCGACATAGTTGGCAAAAATCTGGCTCGACATCAGGCTGAATGTCACCCCCCCGTCTGTGGAGCGGTAGAAGGTATAGGTCGATGCCGTGGATGAACCGGAATTCGTGACGACATACACACAGCCGCCCGGAACATCACCGCCGATCACATTCGGTCCGACCGCCACCATCATCCCCGGGAGGGTCTGGGTGGTGAAGGTATGTGTTGTGGTCCAGGATGCACCGCCATCGGTCGATCGGGCAAACGGTCCCGTATTGGTGCTGATGCCGGTCATGGTTATGTATACATACCCTGAATAAGGTCCTGTCGTCTGGTCGGCTGCGAGCCATTGCTTATCGCGTCCACTTATTGCATGGACAGCCGTACTCCAGCTTGCGCCGTTGTCGGTCGACTTGACCACCCAAGAGCCAATAATACTTACGGCTCCTTCCATTGTTGTGTAGTATAGATTGCCCAGTGTATCATAGGCTGCAACAGGATCTCCCCGTTGAGAAGGGAATGATGGAACTACATCGGTCCAATCATGTCCGTCGATCGTCCAATGGCCCGAATTAGTATTGAATGCAGTATAAAAGGCGAGTGGGTTGAGCGGGTTTGTCGCCATATGCGGCTCGGCACCATCGACTCCAAGGTCAAAATTGTCGTATCCTTCCTCAGAAGTAATAACGTTAAGGGTTGATGAACCAATCCCGCGGTCAAACAAAGGCGGAGTATCGTATACCGGTTGGTCAATATTAGGGTCGTCCTGCGCGATCGCGGTTGAAGAGATGTTTGCAACCATGCAAAAGATTCCTGCAAGGACGAAAGGAGGTAGAGCAACTCTCATGATGTGCCTCATCTAGTGGTGAGTTGGGAACCAGCAGGTCCGGTTCGTCAGGTATTGGGATGGCGTATGAAATTCAAAAAAGTGAAATAGGCTGAGATAATCAAGGAAGAAGCGGCCGAAACCGACGTTCTCCCGCCGTTTGAATGAGCCGGGATGTTATCGTATCTTGTCTTCATGATGAGTCGATCAGATCAGGAAAAAGATACCAGGGACCCCGCCGAGAAGGAAGCCCGGGGCCAGAAGGGGGAAAAAGGAGCCGCATCGTCGTCCGGTTCCAGGCGGATTTCGACAGGTTCCAGGAGAAAACAGGGG
>JAOUDE010000290.1 GCA_029859455.1 Ignavibacteria bacterium
GGACGATTACTAAAGGTACGGAGAAGAGCTGGAAAATGTTGCTGGATCAGCCATGATAAACTGTCGCAACCATCCTCTTGCCATCCATTCAACTGTAACATCCATCACCCCTCCGTAAACGCGGAGTTCCCGGACTTTTTTTCCTGCATACATTTGTACCGAAATACCGATATACGTCAACCAGAATCAAAATGGAGCCAACGCGCCAGGCACACTTCTTGTAACAGACCCCATGTCAGTTCCGTGTGCGGACCTGCAACGATGACAAGAATATCTATATATTTCCTCCTCCTTCTCCCGTGGCAACTCACCGCAGGAGCGGAGGACCCGCTGCCAGTCAGTCAATGGGAGGCTGAGCTTGGCGGATCTGTTGAGCAGCTGACCAACGGGTACGCCAACTGGTTTGGCACCTCATTGGAGGTTTCCGGCCGTTTTAGCTCGGGAGAACAGATCCTCGGCGTGGCTCGACAGGTCAGACGTTACCGGCTCACAGATGACCAGCTCGGAGCCGGCTACTGGATCCGGCCGGCCGCCGGCTGGACGCTCGGAGCTGAAGCACAGTACAGTTTCTCGCATCAGGTCCTGCCCCAATGGGCGGTTTCCGTCGGAGGCCAGAAAGTGCTTGGGAAGGGCGTCGTGGTTCACCTCACCGCCCGGCAGACGGCGTACACCGCCTCCGATGTCACCCATGGCATTGCCGGCGCAGAGTACTACTGGGATCGGTACAGAGTAGCTGCTTCATTGTTCGTGGTCCATGTTTCCGGAGCCGGAACCGACGCTGCAGGCTCCGCCGGAATCTCATATTATTACGACGAAAGAAACAGCATTAATACAACCGTCGCCGTCGGCCGCGAGGTGGAGAACCTGGGAGCGCTGGGAACCATTGCAGGCGACGTGCTTTCACTCTCGGCCGGAGGACGCCACTGGTTCTCCGGGCATGTTGCCGTCTCGTGGCTGGTATTCTTGCACCGGCAGGGAACGTTGTATTCGCGCCGGGGAATCTCCATCGGCCTCCGCTACGCCCTCTGATCATCTTCCCTAAGCATCCCCACACATAGGTAAAAAGTACTCTGAAGAGCATTTTCGACCGTATCGTTTCACCACCTCACCTCTCAGGAACCTGATTTTTGGCCCTCCACGGCCCGAATTCAGGGCATGAAAGTTGTCCTCTGCTGAGTCGTACTGTCCGGGTTGACGGGCCACAGACCCTTCCGGACCGAAAGGACTCGCATGATATATCATTACATCTCGATCGCCTACACGGTCATCAGCCTCGTGCTGGCGACGGCACTTGTCGTGCGTTCGAAGCATGGCGTGCTGAGTAGATTCTACGCGTTCTGCGTGGGGGCACTTGCACTTTTTGGAGCCTCCGTGTATGTCTCGGTCCACCCTCTGCAGGGTATTCCGCCGTGGCTTCCTGAGCGGATTGCACAGTTTCTTTACGCTTTACTTCCGTTTTTCTTTCTTCATTTCATGCTCGTCTTTCTGCGGAGGACGATCCTTGCACGCTCCACCACTTCCATCATTGCCATCTACACAACAGGAATGGCGAGCTTCGCGCTGGTGCTCCTTTGCCTGATACCGGTCCCGTTCGAAGCGGGGTCCAGCATCCGGATCAGCGGCTATATCTATTACCTGATCTGGATGTCGATCTACTTCAGCATCGGGATGGCACTGAGCTATGCTAGTGTGGGAAACTTCGGCGAGAAGCGGTCCAAACCGAAGAGCACGTTCCGGTTCCTCCTTGTGCTGATGCTCATTCTGCCGACACCGTTCACCCTTTCGCTTTTCAATGCCATTTCCCCCGCCGGCGAGGGGTGGTATGTAATCGCGGCCATTATCGCACTGACCGGCATGGTCTACCTCGTCTTTACCCAGAGGGTGGTCATAACGACCCCCTACCAGGCGGTCAGGACAGCCGTTGCGCTGATGAATGACTTTATCATCCGGACCGATTCCGATTTCAGAATCCAGTCCGTCGAAGGTGCCCTCGGGTCTCTTCTCGGGTACACTTCCGAAGACCTGCGAGGCAAACCGCTCGGCGACCTAATCAAGCGGAGAGACGTGAACGGTCACTACACCGCGCATGTGTTCTCCGAAACAATGACGGAAACAAGCTTCGATGCGCGCCTTCTGACCAGCAGCGGACTGTCGGTCCCGATCGTTCTGTCTGTAACCCCTTTTCGGGTCGCGGAAAAGATCATGGGATTCATCGCAGTCGGCCGTGACGGCCGGGACCGGGAGCGGGTTGACACTGCGCGGTTCAAACAGGAGAAGATGTTCCATTCCCTGTTCGAGGAGAATTCAACGCCGATGTGGCTCTACGACCGGGAGGCCTACGCGTTGCTCGCGGTGAACAGGGCGGCCCTGAAGCTGTACGGGTATTCGATCAGCGAGTTCCTGTCGATGGATGTCCGGGATCTGCTGGTGCATGACGGCGGGACCGCCGCCGAGAAACACGGCAGGGCCGACGAACCGGGTCAGACCCCGGAATCATTCGAGCAGAAGCACAGGAAAAGGGATGGATCTGTCATCACGGTGAGCGTCACGAGGCGCGAACTGGAATTCGCGGGCCACCGGACGATTCTCGAAATGGTGGACGACCTGACCGAGCAGCGGCGCATCGAACACGCCTGGACCAACCTCGTGACGGCAAACGAGTTTGCACGGAGCATCATCAACAGTTCCTCGGATATGATCGTCGCCGTCGATATGCAACGGAGGATCACAGAATTCAACAAGGCGGCGCAACGGACCTTCGGCTACACCCGGGATGAGGTGATCGGCCAGCGGGTCGACATGCTGTATGCAGAGCCGGAGACAGGACTCCCTGTCCATGAGTCCGTCATTCGCGACGGACAGGTCAGCATCCAGGTCATGAACCGGCGAAAATCAGGCGAAGTGTTTCCCAGCATCCTCTCGGCTTCGGCACTGCACGACACGACCGGAGCCATGATCGGAATCATGGGGACGTCACAGGATATCAGTTACCGGCAGGAGCTGGACCGGATGAAGAGCGAGTTCATATCGATCGTCAGCCACGAGATCCGCACACCGTTGACATCCCTGCTGGCTTCCCTCGAGATGCTCTCTGAAGCTCCGGAGGATCAGATCGCTGAGGACCTGCGGCCGCTGCTGACGATCGCCGCCGAAAGCAGCGATGTACTGATGCGTCTCGTCAACGATATTCTGGATATGGAAAAACTGGAGACCGGGAAGATGGTGTTCCGGAATGAGACGGTGCGCGTCGGCTCGATGGTGCAAGGGTCGATCACGACGATGCAGCCGCTTGGCCGAAAACACGGCGTTTCCCTTTTCCTGGACGACAGGACCGGGGATCGGGCAATCGATGTGGATCCGGACCGGATGCAACAGGTTCTTCACAACCTGTTGAGCAATGCGATCAAATTCTCCCCAGCTGGAGACTGTGTCACCGTGAGAATAATTGACCTCAGCGGATCGGTCAGGATCGAAGTAACCGATCATGGCCCGGGCATTCCGGAAGACTTCCGGCCCCGTGTTTTCGACAAGTTCTCACAGGCAGACGGAAACACAAAGAAGGGGGGAACAGGACTCGGGCTGGAGATCTGCAAACGGATCATGGAACAGCTGAACGGATCGATCGGCTTCGAGTCACTGCCCGACGAACGAACCACATTTTTTGTTGAACTCCCAGAGAGGCAGGACGTGTATGCCGAGGAACAAGAGCATGCGAACGAACAACCACAATAATCAGTCAACATCGGCCGGGCAGAGCGACACGGTCCTTGTCGTCGAAGACGACGCTCACATTTCCTTCG
>JAOUDE010000023.1 GCA_029859455.1 Ignavibacteria bacterium
TCAGGACATGTACGGGATGGTCACCCTCTCGATCTCTGAAGCAAAAGATGAACGGGAAGTCGAATTCCACGATTTCTTCGGCAACTCGTTTATTCCGGGAAAACTCAACCGATTCCTTGTGATGCCATTGACATTCGGGATCCAGCGAAGACTGTTCAGAGAGGATATCGTGGACACCTTCCGGCCGTACGTGAACGCGGGGGTTGGTCCGGCGCTAATTTATTCAGCACCCTTCACGGAAATAACGCAGGTCAGTTCCGGGTTTCTCTTTCGGCAGGTAGAGTTTTTTGAGAGTCTCGGCAGGGGTAAAGCCCACTATACTGTCGGCGGATATATCGGGGTCGGGGCGAATTTCGGCAGTGACCGATCCAATCTGTTCGGAGTGAATTTCCGGTACTACTTTACATACCTGTTCGGCGAAGGGATTCCTTCATTGTATGACTCGGAAACAGGTTTGCCGGCGAAGAATCAGACCAGCTTCGGCGGGTTCTTCATCACGCTGAACGTCGGAATGGTGTACTGACCACCCGGAATTGGCGAAAGGCAGTGGCGCGTCCGGCAGACCTCCCCAAATCCACCGTTGCACCACTGCCTTTCTGTTGTTAGCGCCAACCAAGATACAACCATGACGAAGGGAATGTCGTGACCCGTGTCACGGAGCGACCTTCCTCTTCTTCCTTCTTGTTCCCTGCTCCTCCCTGATGCCAAGTAAAGGCACCAGGTACTTCCCTGTCAACGATTTTCTATTGAGGGCCACTTCTTCCGGAGTTCCTTCTGCGACAACTGTCCCGCCACCCTCCCCGGCTTCCGGTCCAAGGTCGATGACATGATCCGCGCATTTGATAACGTCCAGATTATGCTCGATGATCACCACCGAGTTGCCGCGGTCAATCAGGGAGTTGAAGCATCGAAGGAGCTTCCTGATATCGTCGAAATGCAGGCCTGTGGTGGGCTCGTCAAACAGGAACAGGGTTGCACCGGAACCTGAGCTGCCGAGGTGGGCAGCCAGTTTCACTCTCTGTGCCTCTCCCCCCGAGAGTGATGTGGCTGACTGTCCCAGCCGGATGTAGCCGAGGCCGACATCATCGAGCACCTTGAGCTTCAGAGCGATTCGCCGCCCTTCAGCCTTGCTCCCGAAGAAACCGATCGCCTCGGCAACCGGCATTCCGAGAATATCCGAGATACTCGCTCCGTTCCACTGAACGTCCAGCACTTCCTTCTGGTACCGGCTTCCCTTGCAGGAGTCGCAGGTGAGATACAGGTCAGCCATGAACTGCATCTCCACCTTGATCACGCCGTCTCCCTCACATGCCTCACACCGGCCTCCCGGAACATTGAATGAGAAATGGCCCGGTTTGAACCCATGTATCCTTGAAGCGGGAGTCCGGGAAAACAGGGTCCGGATCAGGTCAAACACTCCGATATAGGTTGCCGGATTGGACCGGGGCGTCCTGCCGATCGGAGATTGATCCACGCTTTCAACCGCAGCAACACTGTCGGCCCCGGTCACCGCTTCCGTACCCGCTACCGCTTCGCCCTTCAGACGCCGGTGGAGCACGTCAAAGACGAGGGTACTCTTCCCGCTCCCGCTGACGCCGGTCACGCAGACCATAACGCCAAGCGGGATCGTCACATCGACTCGTTTCAGATTATGGACAGAAGCATTGCGGATCGAGAGAGCTTTCCCATCGGCGTTTCTCCGCTCCGCCGGTACCGGGATCTCAGCCTCCCCTGAGAGATACGCGCCGGTCAGTGATTCCCTGCTGAGGAGGAGCTGGTCTGGAGTCCCGGCAAAGACGATCTCTCCCCCGTGTTCTCCCGCTCCCGGACCGAGGTCAACCAGATAATCAGCAGCCCGGATGATATCCCGATCGTGCTCAACCACGAGGACAGTGTTCCCGATGTCCCGCAAAGCCTTGAGAATCCCGATCAGTTTCTCATTGTCACGGGGGTGGAGGCCGATGCTCGGCTCGTCAAGCACATAAAAGGCTCCAACCAGAGAAGAGCCGAGTGATGTCGCAAGATTGATCCGCTGTGACTCCCCTCCGGAAAGCGTGTTCGACAGCCGTTCGAGCGTAAGATAGCCGATTCCGACATCATCGAGATACTTCAGACGTCGCCTCAGTTCATCCAGGATCCGTTTCGCCACCTCTCTGTCGTGAGCTGTCAGTTTCAAATCTGTCACGAACTGGAGCGCTTCGGTCACTGTCATCGCCACAACATCTGATATCCGTCTCCCGCCCACTCTGATATCGAGCGCTTCGGCGCGAAGACGTGACCCCTTACACAGACCGCACTGTGTATAGCCGCGATACCGGCTGAGCAGAACACGGTAATAGATCTTGTATGATTTTCTTTCGATCCGTTTGAAGAACTTGTATACGCCTTCAAATGTTCCGGATCCTTCCAGAACGAAGTCAACTTCTTCCTGTTTGAGTTCGCCGTAAGGGACGTCCAGGCGAATTCCTCTTTTCTCCGCCGCTGCTACCAGCTTCTCCTGAACAACCGAGAACTTCGGAGTTTTCCATGGCTGCACCACTCCTTGACGAAGCGTTTTCGACCTATCCGGAATCACCAGGTCGAGATCGATCCCGATCGCGCGGCCGAACCCCTGGCAGTCGGGACACGCACCGACCGGACTATTGAAGGAAAAGAGCCGTGGTTCCGGCTCGGGGTAGGTGATCCGGCATTCAGCGCATGCGAACTGACGGTTGAAACGAAACGGCGGATTGTCCTCACCCGCAAGAACAACCGCCCAACCGCTACCCGCTGAAAATGCGGTCTCGAGGGAATCGATCAACCGGGGATTCTGATCTGACGGCTGAAAGCGGAGTCGATCCACGAGGACGAAGGTATTGTCAAACGACATCCCATCCGGAATCCCGCCGGCGTTGATGTCAATCAGCTCGCGGTCATAGAGAAGCCTGAAGAACCCTTCCTTTTTGACGAACGCAACACCTTCGTCGAATCCGCCCTCACCGGTTACCGGGACAGGAAATGCGATATGCACCTTGAGATCCTCCTCCCCGCCGGATTTGCCTGCTTTGACAGACAGATCGTGCAGAAAGGAAACGACCGATTCTGCTGAATCATGGATCACCGTCTTCCCGCAACCCCGGCAGATTGTGCTTCCGATCCGCGCATAGAGCAAACGGAGATAGTCATAAATTTCAGTTGAGGTGGCAACGGTGGACCGCGGGTTCCGGGTGTTGGTTTTCTGCTCGATCGCCATCGCAGGACCGATCCCTTCCATCGAGTCAAGATCCGGCTTCTCCATCCGTTCCAGAAACTGCCGGGCATAGGCCGAAAGCGATTCGACATAGCGGCGCTGACCCTCAGCATAGATCGTGTCGAAGGCAAGGCTCGATTTCCCTGACCCGCTCAGACCGGTCATCACCACGAGTTGATTTCTCGGTATCTCGAGGCTGACGTTCTTCAGGTTATGGACCCTGGCTCCCCGGATTGAGAGAACATCCGGGCGGGTTGCAGCGCCCCGGGCGGGCCCGGGTGTTCGTCGTGGCATAGTGTGAGGGGACCCCTGTCGATTACGAAATGGCTAAATTTCATGTTACGTCAAATCGGAAGGAAAATCAATGCGGAGGCGGAACTCCATTCCCTGTTCAACAGGATGAAACGGCATGAAATACAAACGGCCTCTGTTGCAACAGAGGCCGTTCGCCGTTTCATCTCAACCTTACGGTTAGTGCAGCGTTCCCACGAAGGATGTGGTGGCGTCGCCGTTCTCTGACTCGACAGAGATCCGGACCGTCACGGTCGTACCGATCGGGTCGTTGATGTCTGTCGAACCGTCACTCAGGACAAAGGAGAAATCGGTTATTCCCGGCCCTGAGACGAGATAGTCGTCCAGAGTCAGCGAGCCGTCAATCCCGAACGAATTGCCGACGGTATTGATGGGACAATCCGGACACGGGGGAGGAGGAACTGTCGCTGCGACCGTAATAATTGTCCCCGCGGACAACGGATGACCGAGGTAATCAGAGACGTTAAAGGTGATCACCTGCGTGCCGCCGTTCGGAATGTCGAACGTTGTCGGTGTAATATTCTTGATTTCGGAGAAGCCGCTCCAGAGAATCAGCGTGCTGTCCATAACATCCACGCCCGACTCTCCGATCGTGTGTGCGACCACAAAGTGATAGCCGTCGCCCGCCATCGGATCGGCTGCGGCTCCGAGCGGATACGGATTGCCGCTGATCAGATCAGCGCTTCCCTGGCCGTCATCGTCGGTGTGCACTGCTGCCTGGATCACTCCGGCACTCGAACGGAAGTAGAGCGCCGTCGCCGGCTGGACAGGGTTGCTGTACTTGTCACCCACGAGCACACTGATCGGGTTCCGCTTACCAAACACGAACAGCAGCGAGGGGAAATTATGCCGTGCCGGTCCAACCGTGAAATGCGCCTGATCCGGGAAACCGGCATTGATGACGATTCTGATCGGCGAGGTCTCGATCGTCCTTCCACCAACGGTCGCAGAGGCTTTGACCTGAGCCACCCCTGACCGGACACCGCTATTGAAGGTAGTGAATGCCTTGCCGAGGGCGCTCGTGGTGACAGTTCTCGGAGAGATATACTCCGCTCCACCCGGGCCACCAACGATCGTGAAGGTAATGTCGATAGCATTTGCAGCATCGATAGGTAAGCCAAGAGAGTCGCGTGCTTCCCACTCGAGCAGCGCTGTCTCAAGCCCGCCGACGCCGTACACCGAAACCTCCTGCGGTTCCGCGCTCAGGAAGGCAATCGTCTGGGCAATCCCGCTTCCGCCATCACTGCCGCCACCGCCGATGATCGGGGATTTCGCGGTCACATCCACATTCAGCGTCAGAAATGTCGCCGAGTTGACCGTCGTCGTCTCAGTCTTGTCATTGTATCCCGACTTCGTGAAGACGAGCTCCACGGTCGCGCTGCTGTCCACTTCGAAAGTGAACTCGTAGTATCCCTGATCGTTGGTCACGGTTGTCTTCGACCCGAGCGAAACACTGTTCGCACGGACACTCACCCCGGCGATCGGAGCCAGCGTCGCGTCATCCGTGACCGTTCCGCCTATTTTTGCTTCCCCCTGGACGGCCGATTGATTGTCATCCTCACAGCCGGTGACAAGGCCGATCAGTCCAATCGCCACCACCCACGCCAAAATCGTCGATCTCATATGACTATCCCCATTCTGTTCTAGGTTCGCTTCAACACCGCTGAGCCCGAAATACTGATCCTTCTAGTTTCCCCCTTTGACACGTCGTTCCTGATCTTCCTTCTCCTTGAGCCAGCGCTCAAAAATCCTGTCATTCTGCGTCTTCTGTGTAATCCGTTCCTGCAATGTCGGAACGATATCCACTTTCAGAAGGATCACAAGTTCCTTCTTCGTAATCTGCTCTTTTTCATAACCGAACAGATACCGAAGACCGAAGAACCAGGGTGGCAAATCCTTCAGGAACGGAATCCCCTGCCTGATATTCGACTTCTCGTTGCTGTAAAGGCCACCGATGATTGTCTCTTCGCCATCGAGCAGAAGCAGCTCAGTCTGTGCTGCGGTCTTGTTGACGATCGTCGAGATGGTACTCGGCTGAACCGAGCTCCGCTCCACATCGACATCCATATGGACAAAATCAACACCCTGCTCTGTGATGACAACAGGTGTGACCTTGATAATCGTACCGGCGTGGTAGAACCGATCAATCAGGTTTCCGGCGAAGTCACGCTCCTTGATGGAGAAATCCTGACCAACCTGGATATTCCCCTCTTCCCCGGACCGGACCGTCACCTGGGGTCCTGAAAGGACTTCACCGAGATCGTAACTCGAAAACACATTCGCCAGAAAGTCCATGTTGGCAAAGCTGACCTTCGGCGTCAGTCCAACGTCGAAGATCGGTGCTGTTACCTTATCACCGCCGCTGAAACTCATGTCAAGGTCGTAGTTGGAAGCGCTCTTCATGAACGACCAGTTGATGCCGATTTCGTCCAGCTTCGTGAGATTGACCTCGAAGAAGACCGCGGAAATCTTCAGTTCCCGGCTGCTGAATGTCGGACGGTTGACCGTTGGATCCGCACCGGCAACCCCACTTCCCTCAGGCGCCCGGCCGGTCAGCTGAATATATTTCTCATGCTCGGTGTACCAGAGCCCGTTCTTGTGGCAGATCATTTCCAGCGCGTCGCGCCACTGTCTCGCCTGGACATCGATATTGATCGGCATCGTCCGGTTTTCCGGATCGATGATGACCTTTCCGATGAACTGCTGGGAAACCTCGCTGAGTGCAACCAGAGCCCTGTCCAGCGGGGTCGAAGGTGCAATCGAAACCAGTTCCTCGGGTGACGTGTGTTCTCTGAATGCCCGTTTTTCCGACGGACTCGTCTGTGCCTGCAGAAACGCGGTTCCTGCAACGACAAGAGACAGAACCAGTGCTGTGATTCGAATATTCATGGCTACCTCGGCCCCTTTCCACCTTTGTTCACGACAGTTTCATCTGCGCTGTATCTGATCGTCAGTTCGACCTTTTCGATGATGCCACCCTTGTTAAGCGTACATTCAATACGGCCGTCTTCCGGAATGACCCGGGTGACATACCCGAGATAGACCTCGTCGCCTTCCGCCAGCGTTCTGATTCTGTTATCCTGATCCAGGATAAACGCTTTGCCGGGAATCACCGCCTTGAGATCCGAGCGTTCGATTTCCACCAGACCGTCCATGTTCGGCGGAACATCGGCCCAGATCACCGGAATGAACGGGTCCACCCCGAGATAGTTGGGAATGATCGCCCGTTCTCCCGGGGCGCTGGCAAGTTCCGGCACCTGGGAAAAGTATGCATGGACAACCATTTCGAATCCGACAACGAAATCACCCGCCTCACCGTCTTTCGGAGGGATTTCGATTCCCTTCGTTTTCATGTCGGTGATCTTGTAGAGCTTCCGGCCGTTCTCCAGGTACCAGACAAAGCGATACCAGCTGTCGAACGACGCTTCCCCTTTCAGGTTGTAGATATTGTAGCCATAGTTTTCCTTTTGCTCCGCCCCCTGAAAGATCATGTCGAGCTTGATCTGTCCACTAAGATCGATCAGCCGGCTGAAATAGGCATACGTCTGTGACGAGATGTCTTCAGCCGGAATGTCCTTTGACCTGTTCTCCCATCGCCCGCGTGCTTCCTCCAGCGTGGTGCTCAGGTCGTTGAAATGGTTCACCAGATTCGGCGTATTCTGGAGCTCCTCATCGATCCGTTTGACCTCCGTCTCGATCTTCTCCGCTTTCGCGGGGAGATTGAATCCTCTGACATACGTTCCGACACCAACGATCAGGAAGACCAGGATGCCCAGGATCAGACTATTGCGCGCTTTGTACGACACTCTCTGCCTCCATAGACTGTGAATCAGGTTGACCGTTGGCTGCCAACGGACCAGGAATTTCAATCAGATAACGGTACACCGGAACCTCACGGATATCCTGAACGGTCACTTCCTTCAGGATCGATCGGTCGAAGAGGGTTGAGAGACGGGGAATCCTCGTCCTGTAGATAGAGTACCCGCTCATGGTAATTGTCCCCTTCTCATCCGATCCCAGATCCGCAAGCCAGAGCGAGTTTAAATCCTCCACACCGTGGCTGAGCTTTGTAAAGACTTTGTTCCAGCGGTCACTTCCGGGAACTATGTTGTCATAGAGTTCCAGCGAGTTCCGGAATGTCTGGAGTTGGGCCTCGAGTTCAATGATCGAGTTCTGCAGCGCCTCGACCTCGGCGATCTGGGTTTGTTTGAGGCGAAGCACTTCAGCCTGCTCCTCAATCTCCTGCATTTTCTGTGTGACCGACATGCTGAAGAAGAACGTCGAGAGAAACAGTACGGTCAGAAGAAGATACCCGTGCCATGCGAGCTTCAGCGAACGCTGACCCTCCTGCACAGAGGCGGGGAGCAGGTTAATCGCATACACATCCGGATCTTCCGGTACAAGGGTTCTCCACGCAACACCGATCGGAACGGCAAACTCCGAGATCTGGTCCTGTTGTTCAGCCGGAAGCCCGCTCGTATCCAGCTGGGGAGCGATCAGATATTCGACTTCCTGATCCGGAAGCTGCTGCGAGAGAAAATCACTCAGGTTGATTCGCCTGCTCTCGCCGGCAAGAATAATCCTGCTTATCCGCGGAATGCCGAGGTTGTCCTGCTCCAGGAGCAGACGACTATAGACGGTATTCGCGAGATTGGCGGAATCGTACCCTTCGCCGAGGATCGGTGCAAACTGGAAGAACTGGTTCCCGCGCATGAAGATCAGACGGGTGAAATCGAAGCCGACATAGACCACCACCGTCACTTCATTCGGCTGAAGGTTGTAGTTCAGGCGCACGACATTCATGAGAGAAATATCAGCGCTGTCAATAACCGGAATGCGGGGAACCCGTCCGCCGATGAATCCTTTGATATCTTCGAGCGAGTTGATCAGACTGAGACCATCCTCACGGATCACGCAGAGAAGGTTCCCCTCATCGGTATGGATCGCATCGACCGCATCGGCGGCGGGTTGAAACGCCCTGATTGCTCTCAGCTCACTGAGGATACGGTCCTTCAGCTTCTTCCCTTTGAGACCGAAGTCACTCTCAAGCAGATGATAGTAGAGTGATGGTTCCGCGATACTGTAGGCAAAATGGGTCTTGTTCGCCTGGTAGTTCGAGAGGATACCGAGGAGAACGGAATTATTGTCTTCCGCTCCGACAGATTCGCGCCCCATTTCTCCGGTACCGGCATCGAATCCTCCGAACGGATCCCCATCACTGGAAGCGCCCGACAGGGCCTCGACCTCAACCACCTTCTTTTCCTCGATCTTTGCCGCGAGGGTGGCAGACCGAAGGTCGTGAAGAACGACCCGTTTTCCCTTGATGGTCAGGTGGGCAAGCTTGATATCGAGCCCGTCAACAAAGAGCCCAAGAACCGATTTCTTTTTCCCGATCATAGCCATCCTGATTCCCGTTTGTGATTGAACGAGGTACCGATCCCGTCCCTCAATCCCCCATTGTTGTAAGATTCAGCAGCTGCTGAAGTCTTCGTTTGTTATTGGCATTGACGATTGCCGTCTCCAGTGAAATCTTCTTCTGGAGGTACAGACGCTTCAGATCCTGTTCGAGCGTGTACATCCCGAGATCGCCCGACTCCGCCATCATCTGATAAATTTCACCTGTATTATTGTTTTTGATCGCGGCGCGAACAGACGGAATCATCACCATGATCTCCTTCGCCAGCATCACTTTTCCGTCGAGGCTTGGTACCAGTTTCTGCGAGAGCACACAGGAGAGTGTATCTGCGAGCCGCATCCTGACCCTCTCCTGCTCGATCGGAGGAACCTCACCGATCACACGATCGATGGTCTCGACCGCCGATGCGGTGTGAAGTGTTGAAAATACTTTGTGACCGCTATCCGTGATCTCGAGTGCGGTCATGATGGTATCCGGGTCTCTCATCTCTCCGATTACAATGATGTCAGGGTCCTGGCGCAGAGACTGGACCGCCCCCTCCTTGAACGAGAGCACGTCGCGGCCCACTTCGCGATGACGTACGATGCAGCGATCTGATTTGTGAACGTATTCGACCGGTGATGCGATGATGACGATATGAGCATCAACGGTATGGTTGTTCGCGTCGATAATGCTGTCCAGTGTCGAGCTCTTTCCTGAACCGGTGATTCCCGTAACCAGGTTCAATCCCTGAGAGGTATGAAGCAGACTCAGGCTCCGGGTTACATTCGGATGAAAATCCAGTCCCTTGTAAGGCCGCACCACCGCATTAATGGCTCGCATGTTCAACGCAAGGTGATCAAGGTCGAAATAGGCGTCCGCACGGAACCGATACATCTTCCCATCCTCCGTGAGTGAGTAAGAGAAGTCAAGATTCCGGTATTCATAGAGGAACAGCCGCTGCCTTTCGATGAGAATACTCTGAATCAACACGCTGAATTCATCGAGCGTGAATTTCCCCATTTCCTCGTATGACTTCTTATCACCGAAAACGCGGAACCAGATCCGTCCTTCCGACCCGTAGCCCCCGAGGTCTATATCAGACGCATTCATCCTGGACATCTGAGAGAGATAGCTGTCCATCAACTTCTTCAGAGCAGTCCTCTCCGCAGGTGACTGCTTGGAAACAAGGTCACCAATCAACATCTGACGTTCGATCCCGGGTGATGTGTCCGGAATCGATGCCGCCAGTTCCTTCAATATGCGTATGGAGGCTTCTATCATAAGTCTTCACCTATCGTCACGTGCGGTCCACAGACTATCTGACCACCGTCACACCGTTTGATAAATATACTTCATACCTTACACCAAAGTCAACAAATTTTTTGCGATTTCCCCAAAAGCATCGAAACACCTCAGATTCTGGTTCACCACAAGCCTGTTAACCAATTATCCACATGGGTAACTAATCATCCGTGGTCGCGGATAAGATCTCCTCAACCGTCGTTTCACCCCTGATAATACGTTCTATTCCGGCCCTCCGGAGAGTCCACATCCCATCCTTTACGCCCTGGGTCCGGACAGCCTCTTCATCGACCTCGGTACCGGATCTGACAATGATATTCCTGATCTCCTTCGTAAAAAAGAGTGCTTCATGTATCGCTGCCCGGCCTTTGTATCCCCCGCTGCACTTGTCACACCCCACAGCTTCAAAAATGGTCGCCTTATCAATATCCGCCTCAGCGAAGCCGAACCGAAGGTAAACATCGCGGTCAACCTCATTTACCTCGACCTGCCTCTTGCAGAACTTGCACAGCGTTCGGATAAGACGTTGTGCAACAATGATATTGATTGCATAGGCAATCAGGAAAGGCTCAATTCCCATCTTATAGAGACGGGAAACCGCACTCGGGGCATCGTTGGTGTGTAGTGTTGAAAAGGTCAGATGCCCCGTATTTGCAAGTTTGATGGCGATCTCTGCGGTTGCCTTGTCCCGCATCTCGCCGACCAGAACAATGTCAGGGTCGTGGCGGAGAATTCCGCGGATAGCCAGCTCGAAATCCATCTTCGTCCCGATCTTCAGCTGACGGGCACCTTTGATGATATACTCCACAGGTTCTTCAACGGTGAGGACGTTGACAGTCGGATCGATAACCTGGTGGAGCGCCGCGACCAGTGTCGTACTCTTCCCGCTTCCTGTCGGCCCGGTAAGGATCACGATTCCCTGGGGACGTGCGATCGCTTTGTTAAAGAACTCCTTCGTCGGACCCTGAAGGCCGAGTTTTTCGAGGTCGGTGATCACCTTCCGGTCATCGAGGACCCGGATAACGATACTTTCGAACTTGTGCTTGAACTCAATACCGACGATCGGCATGATCGAGACACGAAAGCGGATCATATGGTCGTCGATCAGACGCTGAATAAATCCGTCCTGGGACATCTCGCGCTCGAACCGATCGACATTCTTCGACCTGTCTTTCACCACCGCCGCCACCGCTTCGGGCATGGTGTTTTCCTGCACATGCCAGAGCTTCAAATTACCGTCCGTCCTGAACCAGAACTCCGTCCGGTTTCCTTCCTTCGCGATAATGTGAACATCGCTGGCACCCTGCCTCACTGCCTCGATCAGGCACCCCTCCACAAGATTCACCAAAGCGCTTTTGCTGATCTCCGCTTCAAGTTCGTCTTCATCGACGGTTACGTCATCTTCGTGTCCTTCGATGCCGAGTTCGGTTCCCTCCAGGAGTTTCAGGAACTCGTTCTCGCGCGGAGCAATCTGTTCAAGTAATCCGTTGAGGTCCTTGAGGCGGCAGTACGTCACCTCGTACTTCTTCACATTAAAACTGCGGGCAATCACCGCGATCCGGCGGTCGGTCGGATCGGAAGCGATAATGATCAGTTTCTCGGGCGAGCGTTCGTCAAACTTGAGGGGAAGGAGCTTCGCATGAAGAAGCATTTCCCGGATGTTGTCGGGAAGTCCGTCCACCAGCTTCTTGATGAAGTCGAGGTTCTGCGCATCGATCTTCTCGTCGGAGAGATAGATTTCCCGGAACGCGTAGAGATCCGCCACCTCCTGGAAGACGGCATCGTGGTCAGCAGCGAAATCATGGACCAGAATTTGACCGAGGTTGCGCCTGTTCTTTTTCCCTTCGCTCTCCTTGACCTTGAGCGACTTCTCCAGCGTCTCATAGTCGATCACGCCCTTCTTCAGCAGGGCGAACCCGATCTTGTCGGTAATATCGATCGGTACCGACGATTTCCTCCGGGGTTCCATGATGTCAGGTGAGATTGTCTGTCGTGACCTGAACTGTGGATTGGCCGATCGCAGGATTCTTGGGCCTGATCGTCGCCGTTTCCGATGACACAATTGTGAGTGCGGTGAGAACAACCATGATCACCATTGAGATGGCGAGCTGGATGTAGTCGATCGCATTCTTCATCTTATATGATGTTTCTTTTTCATAATATTCCGCGAGCTGGAGTGCCGTATGTTTCACCGTACCGGTTTCTGAACCGGAGTGAAACCGCGAAATCGCCGTCTTCGTAAAGACCCCTGTTGCTTCAAACGCTTCCGTGATCCCTGTTCCCTTCTGCACCATAAGAGGAAGGGCGACGCTCTTGATCTGCCGCTCCATGTACTTGTTTCCGCACGCCTCGGCCGCCATCCGGATTACCTCGATATTCTCGCCCGCGCCGCTGTAGAGAGCGTAGAAGACCCGGCAGAAGATTTCGATGCTCATTTTGTGGAGCAGCGGGCCGATGATCGGGATCTTCCAGACATACCGGTCCATCACGTACCGGCCCTTCTCGGTTGAAAAATACTTCATCGCGATCACGACAGGAACGATGCTGGCGATCGTGATCAACAGCATGTTGTCCACCAGAAAATCGCTGAGCGCGAGAGTAGCGAGCGTCATCGGCGGCAAGTCAATATTGAATTTCCGGAAGAGATTGGCGGTTGCCGGAAAGATGTAACCGACATAGTAGACCACTGCTCCGAAGAGAACGAACAGGGTAACAATCGGCGTAATGAGAGCACTCTTCAGGTTCTTCTTGAACTCGGCATTCCGTTCAAGGAACTTCGCCGTGCTGTCATAGATCTCTGCCATGTTACCGCTCTTTGAGGCAAGACCGAGCATATGAGCAGTGAACCGGCCGAAGACTCCCTCATGCTTGATGAACGCTTTTTCGCTGTCTTTCCCCTGCTTCAGTTCTGCGTTGATATCCTTGATCGTCTCGCGAAGCGTTCTGTTCTGGATATCGTTGGCGAGGAGCTGCATGATTTCGTTGAATGGCAGTTTCTGTCGGATCAGGTCGGCGCTGACCCGGACGAACGTTACAATTTCGGTTGCAGGCGGTTTCGGTTTGAAATCGATCAACCGCTTCTGGATTCGCAGGACCCGGTACCCCATTTTCTGCAGGGCTTCCTGGACCTCCCCTTTTGTGAACGCTTTTTGCTCACCTGTCAGCGGCTTTTCAGTCCCCCTCTGGACCCGGTAGACCCAGGTTGAGCGCGGGATAACATGGAGCAGCTTGAAATTCTTCTGTCGTGCGAGCTGAGTCGCCTTCTTCTTTGCTGACTTGGCGGACTCCGCTTCAAGAATTCCCTGAACCGGTTTCCCTGAGGTGGTCAGTCCCTCTATCCTGAATTCGGGCATGTGCTCCTCCTGACGTTAGGCTCTACCGTTGATAACAACTTCACGACTCTTGAAACAGGAAAAGGGTAAGCTCCCCCGTCAACCCGCCTTCCGTCTTACTAGATCCCCCACCTAGCAAAACCAGCAGATCAACCGGGGGAGTACCCCCTTCTTTCTTCCCTGACTGTACTTTCAGAATCCAGGCGTTGGGGGACCGATGTCATGTTCTGCTGCCTGTTCCTGCAGGGAGATCACTAATTGTTCGCTACGATCAACAAACTGTCTGCCCACACGGTCATCACTACTTCGACCGGTGTCGCCGCATCGTGTCCCGTCTCGGTACCTGTACCTGTAACAGTGATCGACGTTATCCCTGCCGGGACCGGATCAGGTGCCAGCACGTAGCTACCGTTGGCATTCGATGGGTTGCTCGTCAGTTTCGCCATTGTCATTCCGCCGAAGGAGTTTGACCCTCCGCCGAGAACGGCCGGACGACGATAGAACTTCTGGGCCTGGGCTGCAAAGTACACCAGGTCGTTTGCTATTTCATCTCTGTTGGTGGCTGCAGACTGGTCCTGAAACAGGAAGATCCCAGCTGTCACCGCGATCCCCAGAAGAATCAGGCCGAGGACAATCAGAAGTAGTTGCTGGGTTCCCATTTCTTTCTTTTCCTGCTCCTTTGTGCTTCAGATACAAATCGGGCTCATCCGGTAAGGAAGAGCCCGCATTGATTCAGCGTGTTGCGTTAGTTGCTGACCGTTGTGGTCATACTATCCGCATAAACAATCATCTCAACCTCAACCGGAGTTGACCCGTCATTACCAAGCTCAACACCTGTTCCTGTCAGCGTCACAGAAGCTGCGGACGGGCTCGACAGAACGTATGAACCGTTGGCATTGGAAGGCTTCGAAGTCAGATGGTTCAGCTGGATTGTCGCGAAAGAACCCTGACCACCACCAAGGGCGGTAGGCCGGCGATAATACTGCTGTGCACGCGCCGCAAGGTTGACCAGGTCATTGGTCACCGCATCGCGGTTAGCTGACACTGCGTTATCCTGGAACATCGTGATACCTACCGCGACCGCGATACCGACCACAATGACACCGAGGATGATCAAGAGAAGTTGCTGCTGTCCCATTATGTTGCTCCTTTGTTTGGTTGATAATTAATTTGTAGGGAGTTCGTTATTTACAGTTTGTTGGCACTCCCCCCGGTGTTACAATCCTCGTGCCACAACGAGAAATTCGGAAAAATATCGTATTCTACACCTTTTCTCTCATTTCCCAATCATTGCAGGAAAAACGATACCTGCGAGGTAATTTTTTCCTCACCCAAAAATTCCACCATCAGGCTTGCACTGTAAGACTTGCAACCTCTTCGATCGTTGTAATCCCCTTTTTCACTAACTGGAGACCGGATGACCGCAGGGTCTGCATCCCATGTGCGAAGGCTGTCGCCCGGATCAGATCAACGTCAACGCGGTCGTTGCTTTCTATGATCAATTCACGGATCTCCGGTGTTATATAGAGTGATTCATGGATCGCAACCCGGCCCTTATATCCTTCCACACAGTCAGGACACCCAACAGCCTTGAAAAGTGTCGCTTCTTCCGCGTCATCCTGGGAGAAACCAAGTCTCGCAAGGACATGGTCATCGATTCCCCCGGCAGGCTGCCGGCACTTCTTGCACAGACGACGAAGAAGGCGCTGTGCGACAATGATATTCAATGCCTGCGCCAGCAGGAACGGTTCGACACCTATTTTGAAGAGCCTCGAGATGGCACTGGGGGCGTCATTCGTATGAAGCGTCGAAAATGTCAGGTGGCCCGTGTTCGCGAGCTTAATTGCAATATCGG
>JAOUDE010000291.1 GCA_029859455.1 Ignavibacteria bacterium
CCTGCAGTTGTTCTCTCACCTCTGCGAGGCGCACAGTGATCCATTCCAGCTGCTCGGATGCCGAGCTTTTCCGCTTCACACGCATGAAGTGATCGAGCTCCGCAATCATAGCGTTCAGAACGGCAGCTGCGACCTCCGGTTCGCGCATTTCGAGGGTCAGCGTCACGATCGTTGTCCTGTTGTCAAGCGAGACGGCGAGGAGGTCGCGGAGTGATTCCAAAGCTGCAGCAATGTCCTCTTCAGGGGTCTCCTCCTCGATCCCGAAATAGTTGATCAGGTTCACCTTTTCATCGAACAGTTCTGAATCATACAGCTGCAGTATTACAGGTCGCAGCACAGTTTCGCTTTGAAGGATCGCGGGATAGAGCCGGGCGATTTCTCCTCCCCCTCCCTGCAGTCCCGCCAGCTGGGCGAGGTCGGCAAACTGGGTAATTGACGATGGTGAATTTTCCGTTTCCGGGAGAAGGGAAGCCTCCGCGCGATAATACGACGGAAGGAGAAAACTGAAGGCTAACACAACGATACCCGCAAGGAACGCGACCGCCGCAATCGATTTCCTCTTTGCCCAGACAGGAAGGAGGATCTTACGGATATCCTGATTACGCTGGTCGGTCATAAAGATTCCTTTACCCCCTGGTTCGTGTCGGAGCGATCGTCTGGCGTTCGGCCCTGCGTAGTTCCATGATCCCGTCGATCGTCATCCGAAGACCCTCTTCAAGAGTGATCCCCGGGCTGAAACCGAATAATCTTCTTGCCCTCGAAGAATCGACATGCCTGACCGCCTGTCCGTTCGGCATCGATCGGTCCCATGAAACCTTCCCCTTGAATCCTGTGAGGCCGGCAATGAGGGTCACCAGTTCTCTGATGGTGACTTCCCTTCCCGAGCCAAGGTTCACTGGACTCCCCCCGTCGTACCGCTCCATCGCATCAACAATGCCGCGTGCAGCATCATCGACGTACAGAAATTCGCGAGTGGCAGTGCCATCCCCCCAGACAGAGATGCCGGACAATCCGGACTCCTTCGCTTCGATGCACTTGAGAACAAGGGCAGGGATGACATGCGAGGTTTCCGGATCAAAATTATCCCCAGGCCCGTAAAGATTGGTGGGGATGAGGGAGATCGCATTGAATCCGTATTCCTTTCTGTAGGCATCAGCCTGGACGAATAGCATCCGTTTCGCGAGACCGTACGGAGCATTGGTCTCCTCCGGAAATCCATTCCAGAGCTCATCCTCGGAAAAAGGCGGGGCTGTGTCGCCCGGATAGGAACAGACCGTGCCAATGAGAACCAGCTTCGTGACACCGGCGATCCGGGCCTGTTCCATCACATGGAGGCCCATCAGAGCGTTGTCGTAGAAGAATCTGCCGGGATGCTGCCGGTTGGCCCCGATCCCGCCAACTACCGCGGCAAGATGAAGAAGGACAGTCGGCCGGACCGATCGAAACATGCGAATGACTTCAGCCTGATTTCTGAGGTCATAATCTCTGCTTCCGACAGGTACCACCCGCTCATAGCCTCTCCCCTTCAGTTGCGCACACACTGACTTCCCGAGGAAGCCGGTTCCTCCCGTCACGAGTATCTGGTCCGTGGTCTGAAGAGTCACAACCGGATGTCGATCCCTAGTTTGCAGTGGTATGAACAATGAAGATCACCGCAGCCACACTCGCGAGGAGGGCGAAGATATCTTTCACGGTGCCGAAGAAATCACCCTGCTGCTGAGGTGGCGGCGGCGGTGGCTCCTTGGTGACTTCAATGATAGAGCCCTCCGACACTTCCGGGTCTCCCGCAAACAAGCCAAGTTCCACCTTCCTGGTTTCACCGGTCGGCCTCGTCAGAAGAATATACAAGGAACTGTCCGTCAATCCGCCGGCCCGATCGATATAGTCGGAGACATCATCCCCCTCAAGAAAAGAGAGAAGGCCGGGCTTGTTCACTTCGCCAAAGACAAAGACGGTGTGCGGGCGGGGCGGGACCCGCAGGCTGTCGCCGCCCATCATGATGATATCGTGCAGGACGTTCCTTTTGTAGAATGCCTCTTCGAAATCGACCAGGACTCTGCGGTTCCTTCGGTAGAATTCCGCCCCGCCGAGAAATGTTGTGGTCGTTGGTCCACCGGCCCTTGTGAGAAGTTCCGAAAGTCGTTCACCCCGTCGCTGGATCGCGTACACGCCGGGATACTTCATATCACCGGTGATGCTGACATTCTGCTGCGGGATGAAGTTCGGTTTCGTCAGAATCAGGATTTCGTCCCGATGACGCAGAGGAAATGAGATGTTCAAGTCGTCCGCAGAACTCTCATCGGGAAGGAACTTCGTGGGAAGCACCGGTCTCATGATAGTGACAAGAGAATCGGATGATGCCCCTCCAGGAAGGAATCGGGAGACTTCGGCCTGCAGTACTTCGGCTCCCTCCCGATAGCCGCCAGCGAGGGGGATAAGATCCTTCAGGGTCAATCCATCCCGAAACGGGTATCTTCCGGGGTTCCGAACCGCCCCGCGGATGATGACATATTTGTCCCTTTCTTCCAGAATATCGTCAGAATACAGGATCACTTCATCACGGGCCATCAGCGGAAGAGAAAAAGTGGGATCGCTGATGACTTTCTGCAGGTCAACGGAGAGAATCCTCGTGGTGACATCATCTTCATTGAAACGAATGATATGCGCAAGAGACATGAACGTATTCGGGCGGAGGCCCTCAGCCGCGTCAATCAGATCCTTGACGGTTTCGATCCGGCCGAGCTCGAAACGGCCCGGACGCCATACACTGCCCCGCACAATTGCATAATTTCTCATGATGTCAAGAACGGTGAAAACCTGAACCTGGTCAGCATCAGCCAACCGGGGATTCTCGCTCCCTCCCATCAACCCAGCGAGGCCAACATCGATCACAATCCGGTCCTCCACTCCACCGGTCCGTTCCTGCCACGGCTTCAACCTTGTAATCTGAGCCTTTGTGGCATACGCTTCCGGTAGCAACCCTCCGCTTATTCGTACCAGGTCAGCCAGACCCTCTCCATCTCTCAGTTCATATGCCCCCGGACGCCGTATACCTCCGCGGATAGTCACCGTTTGTCCCCTAGGGGGGACAAAAATGATGTCGTTCGTTTGAACCCTCAGGTCATCGATCTGGTCAGTTCCGAGAAGGTACTGGTACAGGTCGAGCCGCCTGATGACTTTTCCACCTCTGATGAGCCGAACCTCCCGCAGGCTCCCTTGAACGGTCGGACCACCTACGCTATAAAGAGAGTTAAACATTGTGGCATAACTGCTGACTGTATAACCCCCTGGCGCCTTTACTTCACCCATAACAAAGATTCTCTTCGGTTTGAGCCTGGCAAGGGTGACGTCGAGCCAGATGGTAGGCGGGTCAGTCAGCAGTCCGGAGTACGACCGGGACATCTGCCGCAGGAGTTTCTCGTACATCCCTTCCAGCGTGAGCCCTGCGACGAGGACCTGTCCGACTGTCGAAACGAATATACGCCCTGCCTGATCAACGGAGTATTCCCGCTCAAACTCCACCTGCCCCCAGACAGCGACACGTACAACATCCCCGGGCCCGAGTACGTACTCAGGGTCGACAGGACCGGAGGCGTTTGGAGCGAATGCATCAGGGACGATCTGAAAGAGGTCGTATCCAAAATACGGCAAGCCCGAGGGATGGAGGGGGACAGGCAGGACCAGGGGAGGCGATTCCGCTCTGCGGAAGGTTGTGTCAATGGTGGACTTCGGCAAATCATCCTGCG
>JAOUDE010000292.1 GCA_029859455.1 Ignavibacteria bacterium
CACGAGCGCGATCAGACTGGTGCTGACCGTCATGATCTTCGGCCGGAGCCTCATCACCGATCCTTCGATGGTTGCTTCCTGGATATCGGTGAACGTCAGCGATCCCCGTTCACCCCGGGAGACTGCTTCCAGCCGACGGTCGAGCGCTTCGTGGAGGTACACAACCATCACGACGCCTGTTTCAACAGCGAGACCGTACAGCGCTATGAACCCGACCCAGACAGCGACCGAGAAATTGATCCCCAGAAAGGCAATCAAATAGACGCCGCCGATCAGCGCAAACGGGACTGAGAGCATGACAACGAACGCCTCGACAAAGTCCCGTGTTACAAAGTAAAGCATTATGAAAATAAGAAAAAAGACGACAGGCATAAGGATTTGCAGCCGCTCTTTCGCTCTGACCTGGTTTTCCCACTGGCCGCTCCACTGCATACTGTACCCCTCGGGCAGGGTTATTTCACGGGTGAGAACCTCCTTCGCTTCCTCCACGAAGCTTCCCATGTCACGTCCGCGTACATTCAGATAGAGAATCGAGCGGAGCTGTGCGTTCTCGCTCGAGATCATCGGTGGTCCTGACACCATCGAAACAACTGCCAGCTGGCCGAGCGGGATATATGAACGCCCCGTTGCTGACGATGTCATCATGGAGCCGGACGCCGCCGGCATCATATTGCCGGTACCGACTTCGGCGCTCATCGCAGACATTGGGCGCCCGGACAGACTGACCGGAACAAGAAGGCTCTTCAACATCTCAACACTGTTCCGGCGGTCTCTCTGGTACCGGATCCTGATCGGGAATCGTTCACGCCCCTCGATGACCGTCCCCAGGTTCTGCCCTCCGATCGCAGTCTCAACCACATCCTGAACATCACCGATGTTGATCCCATAGCGGGCAACCGCTTCCCTGTCGATCGTGATGTCGAGAAACGACCCGCCTTTCGTCCGCTCTGCATAGAGATCCGCTGCCCCGGGAACACCCCGCAGGACCTGCTCTGACCGGATCGCCAGTCGCTCCAGGGTGTCAAGATCCCGGCCGAAGAACTTTACTCCCAGGTCGGTCCGCACACCGGTCGACAGCATATTGATCCGGTTGATAATCGGCTGTGTCCAGCCGTTCCGAACACCGGGGATCTGGAGTTTCGCGTCGAGTTCAGCAATAATGTCTTCCCTTGTGAGTCCCGGACGCCACATCTCCCGCGGCTTCAGCTTGATAATCGACTCGATCATACTGACCGGCGCAGGATCTGTCGAGGTCTCAGCCTTTCCCGCTTTTCCGAGGACTGTTTCTACTTCCGGGACTGACATGATAATCGCGTCCTGAACCTGCAGAATACGGTTCACTTCGGTGATCGAGGCGTTCGGGAGGGTCACCGGCATGAACAACAGGCTTCCCTCATCGAGCGGCGGCATGAACTCCGATCCCGTCCTCATGGCGAGCGGGATGGCGATGAGGAGCGCGGCGACATTCAGTCCGATCGTCAGCATTCTGTTCTTCAGAGTCCATCGGATCACCGGTGCATAAAGCCTGTTCAGCAGCTTCGTAACCGGATTCGCCTGCTCACTGCGGAAGCGGCCCCGTGTCAGCATCGTCATCAGGACCGGAACCAGTGTCACGGCGATGAAGGCAGACCCCAGCAACACAAACGTCTTTGTGAAGGCAAGTGGCCTGAACAGCTTCCCTTCCTGACCTTCGAGGAGAAACACCGGAAGGAATGAGACAACCATGATAAGGACCGAGAAGAAGATAGCGGGGCCTACCTGTTTTGCCGAGAGGATGGAGATCTCAACAAAATCGCTCTGAGTGAGAACGCCCCGTTCCTCCTGAGCCCTGGCGACATTCCTGTACGCGTTCTCGACCAGCACGATCGACGCGTCGACGATCACGCCGATGGCGATCGCGATTCCCCCGAGTGACATGATGTTGGAGGTAATTCCGAACAACTTCATACAGATGAATGCGAACAGAACTGCAACCGGGATCTCGATGATCACGCGGACGACACTGCGCACATGAAGGAGAAAGATCAGAACGATCAGAGCAACAACCAGCGCTTCCTCCGTCAGCGCATTGCGGAGAGTGCCGACAGCCGCCATGATCAGATCGCTCCTGTCGTACTCAGGGATAATCTGAACACCATCCGGCAGACCGGGGCCGATCTCTTCGATCCTTCGTTTCACCCGGTCGATGACATCCTTCGCGTTCTCGTCGTACCGCATCACGACTATTCCGCCCACCACCTGCCCCTTCCCGTCCTTCTCCAGTGAACCTCTGCGGATATCACCTCCGAACTGAACCGTCGCAACATTGTGCACGAACACCGGCGTCCCGGACGCAGAGGTCGCAATGACCGCCTGCTCCACATCCTTTGCTGACTGAATGTATCCCTGACCGCGAACGAAATACTCTGCGTCCGATACCTCCAGCAGTTTTCCGCCGACATCGTTGTTGGACCGCATAACCGCCTGTTTGACGTCGGCCAGAGTGATGTTGTAGGCCTTCAGTCGATCAGGGTCCACATCAACCTGGTACTGTCTGACGTAGCCCCCCACCGACGCAACCTCCGCGACACCGGAAACGGCCTGAAGGTGCAGCTTGATGTACCAGTCCTGTACAGATCTCAGCGTACCGAGATCGTACGGACCGTCAACGGTATACCAGAAGACATGGCCAACCCCGGTCCCGTCCGGTCCCAGTTGTACGTTGGCACCCTCCGGAAGAGATGATTGAACCGTCGCCAGTTTCTCCAGGACCCGGCTCCGTGCCCAGTAGAGGTCGGTCTGTTCTTCGAAGATAATGTAGATGAACGACATCCCGAACATCGACTGCGCTCGAATGGCCTGAACTTCGGGAACACCCTGCAGAGCTGTGACCAGGGGAAAGGTGACCTGGTCTTCCACAAGCTGCGGTCCCCGCCCCATCCATTCGGTGAAGACAATGACCTGATTCTCCGAGAGATCCGGAATGGCATCGAGGGGAGTGTTACTGACCGCCCAGATTCCCCAGCCAATAAGGAGGAGATACAGGACAATGACGATGAACCTGTTCCGGGCGGAAAACTCTATAATTTTTTCAATCATCATCCCGCTCCTATTCGTCCACAATGATTTTTCCGTGGATCATGTTCATACCGCAGGAGAAGACGAACTCGCCAGCCTCCTCCGGAGTAACTTCAACGATAACATGCTCTCCCGCCGGAAGACGCTTTCTGACGCCAAACTCTCTGATGACAACCTCTTCCGTACACTGTGCGGATTCCTCCCGGAGAAAATTCAACCTGGCTGTTTCCCCTTTCCTGAGATGAATAACCCGCGGGAAATAACCACCTTCCACGTGTATCGCTATTTCGTCGTTCACCCCGGTCGTTGTGCCGGCCTCACGGACCTGCTCAGTTCCATGCCCTGCATGTGGATCAGGAGCTCCGGAAGGCAACCGAAGCGCACTCTCAGAATCGAGCAGGAATCCACCGGTTGCCGCTATCATCTCGCCCTCGTTCAGTCCTGAAAGGACCTGGGCGATCTCCGGGTTCCTCGCACCGACCATGACCGCCCGTGGTTCGAAGACGTTCTCACCAGCCTCAATCCAGACCACATCCCTCTCTCCTGTGGAGAGGATGGATTGAACAGGTACTGTCAGAACGTTTTCGATCGTGCGGGAAATCCGGGCACTGGCGTACATGTTCGGCTTCAAACGCCCGTCTCTGTTGTCACACTCAGTCCGCAC